>JBEBBT010000152.1:0-2555 GCA_041158245.1 Actinomycetota bacterium
AAGATTTCCAGACAAGTAACGGGCGGCATCAGCTTCAGATCCCCATAGATCAGAAAAGCCCAAGATGCGCGAAGTATCAAAACCAGCAGCTAATTCTTTATCGACAAATAGGGAAGACAAAATTTCAGTCTCACTTCGCAATTTATTTGCGATTCGAATAGTAGGTCGGGTCAACTGGTTTTGGTAATCATCAACGAGCGAAACAAAGTTTTGCGTTGGCTCGGCAGCCGCTACTAAATCCAAGTTAGCAAGTTGCATCCAATTGTGATCGCTTAACGCTGAAATAAGTGAGGTAAGTCTTTCGGAAGAAATTTTCCAGTCAGGTGGAGACAACACAATTATTGAACGCGGACTCTGTGGTGACTCTGCAGTCATCATGCCGATCTCACTCTTAATACACGTTACAGATTTAAAGAAGGCTGCATCATTTTCATCAACGCCTGACAGACATCTCGAAGCAGCAAGATCGTGAACTAAAACTGGATTCGATGCAGATGTCGCAACGGCGCTTGTGGTTTCCCGTTCGTTACTGCGTAAGAATTCATTAGAAACAATGGTTCGGACGCCCTGCTCATTTAAGGCCGCCACAGTTTTGCGATCCGAAACCCCTTGAACCGGTGCATAAAAAATAGGTTTGCCCAAGGCCAGCGAACGGGAGAAATTTATTGCGTCTAACAAGTCACGTTGTTGATTTGCTAATGACAATGCTGTTAAGTCTGTGTGTCCATATGGCAAGTAAGCAGCAGTAGGAGCTAAACCATCCAGTGCAGTGTTTAGCGCTAGTGGGATTTGGGAATCAGTACTGGCGGTTAACTGACTTACCCAAGTTCGTAACGCCGAATCTTGTAACCAGGAAATCTTCGACACAGATTGATTCGAAATTAGATTCAACAATCGCTGCGCTTCATTGAGATCATTCTTTGGGTTGGCGACTTCACCGTTGGCCAAATGATTGTTTAATGTTGCTAGCTGTAAAACAAATGCAACATTTGTGGGCTTTATGTCTGCATTGAAGTACCACGGAGTTGTCACAACAGTACCTTCGTCGCTCTCATTCGGCTTAACACCAAGTCCGTATACCCCAGCAGCGTCAAGTCCCAAGATTTCTTCACCCCGGAAAGCAATTTGCCAATTCTTAGTTGCGCCAGGAGCAATGTTTCGAAGCACCGCAGACTTGTCGCTCGCATTTAAAGTTCGGGCACTTGTAGGGTCTGCTAAAAGTTCACCAAGTTCAGTGCGTGATTTGATTGCGGGTGTAGAAACCAGATTCAGCTCAAGGTTTTCAATAGCTGATTCCGAAGTATTTGTGAAAGTTCCCGACAAAATTACCCGGTGGCTTGTGGCTAACGAGCCACCAGAGTCAGCCAGCACCGAGATATCTAGGCCGGTGATTTGCACCGAGCCACCTTCAGCAGCATTAGTTGCAGAAACTTGAAGGCAGAGCACCAGACTCAAAACACCAATTGCGATTGACCTTAGAGTGCGAAGAAATTTAACCGACCCAGATCGCGAATTGCTAGGTGAGTATCGGGACTCTCGTTGACGGCTCACTTTGTAAGAATACCTGCAAATATTGGACTTTTCGCAATTGCATCTAGGCTAGGTCATGTTATGGACAACACATCGCCTCAGGCAATAGCAACGAGTACCGTAACAGCCGCTCTGGAACAAATGCCAGATGTGATGGAACTTGCACAACTATTTAGTGCTGCTGGTTTTGAGTTCGCTATCGTCGGTGGCCCGGTTCGGGACCTGATTCTTAATCGCGAAATCACAGACCTAGATTTCACAACCAACGCTCACCCGGATCAGATTCTAAGTTTGGTTACGCCTTGGGCCGATACGGTTTGGGATATTGGAATTGCATTTGGCACCGTTGGTGCTCGCCGAAAAGATTTTCAAGTAGAGATCACGACTTACCGCTCGGAAGTTTATAGCGATGAAAGCCGAAAGCCTGAAGTCAGTTTCGGCACCTCGCTGGAAGCAGATTTAGTCCGGCGCGATTTCACTATCAACGCAATGGCGGTAAAACTTCCCGAACTTGTTTTCGTAGATCCATTTGGCGGCGTAGAAGACTTGAGTAAACGAGTTATTCGCACCCCACGAGAACCAGAACTATCTTTTTCAGATGACCCATTGCGCATGATGCGAGCTGCGAGATTCGCCAGTCAATTAGGTTTCACACCAGTTGTAGATGTCTTATTGGCTGCCACGGAAATGTCGGATCGAATAAAGATTGTTTCGGCAGAAAGAGTGAGAGACGAATTCAGCAAATTGATTATGGGAAGTCATCCAACAGTTGGACTTGAAATCCTTGAAGGCACCAAGCTTGCTGAATATGTGATTCCCGAACTTCCCGCGTTGCAACTTGAAATTGATGAACACCATAAACATAAAGATGTGTATGAACACAGTCTGATTGTGCTGCAACAGGCTATTGACTTAGAAACTACACACGTTCCTAACTGCGAACCAGATTTAGTTTTGCGGTTAGCTGCCCTGCTACATGACATCGGTAAACCAAAGACTCGCAGATTCGAATCAGGCGGCGGTGT
>JBEBBT010000153.1:0-6562 GCA_041158245.1 Actinomycetota bacterium
GAAACCAAAGTAACAGTGTCACCAACTCGAGATTGGCGCACATCTTTCACACCCGTTATTAAGTAACCCACTTCGCCAACTCCGATTGCATCGGATGGGATTGGTTCTGGTGAAATCACACCTACTTCAAGCAATTCATGTTCAGCAAAAGTAGACATCATCACAATGCGTTCGCGATGTTTCAAACGTCCGTCGATTACTCGAACATAAGTAACCACACCCCGGTATGTGTCGTAGACCGAGTCAAAAATCATTGCACGGGCTGGCGCGTCAGCATCACCAACTGGATGCGGAATAGTTTTTACAATGTGATTTAGAAGTTCAGGAACACCTTGTCCAGTTTTTCCAGAGACTCGCAAAATCTCATCTGGATCAATGCCAAGAATTTTTGAAATTTCAGCCGCATATTTTTCTGGTTGCGCCGCTGGCAAATCGATCTTATTCAAAACTGGAATGATGGTTAAATCGTTTTCCATTGCCAAATACAAATTTGCAAGTGTCTGTGCTTCGATACCTTGAGCGGCATCAACCAAAAGAACGGCACCCTCACATGCAGCCAATGAACGCGAAACTTCGTATGTGAAGTCAACGTGGCCTGGAGTGTCAATCAAGTTGAGAACATAATCGACGCCATCCTCTGCCTTGAATGGCAATCGCACAGCTTGGCTTTTGATAGTGATGCCTCGTTCGCGTTCAATATCCATTCGATCTAGATATTGGGCTCGCATGTGTCGGTCATCAACTACCCCAGTTAGCTGCAACATACGGTCAGCCAAAGTGGACTTGCCGTGGTCGATGTGGGCGATGATGCAGAAATTGCGGATGAGCTCAGGCGGAGTCGAACCGGGTGGATTCTTGGCCACGCTATCCTCAACAATCTGCTCTCAAGGGGGATTTAGGGGTCTAGTCTCCCACGAGTTGTGAGCGGATTGGCACGCACTCACCCTTAGAGGCTATCCTTCGCCCGCTCCAAAGTGAGCCCCCTCGGGGACGAAAACGAAGGTAGACCTGTGGCAAACATTAAGTCTCAGATCAAGCGCAACAAGCAGAACGAAGTTGCTCGTGAGCGTAACAAGACCATTAAGTCATCTGTTCGCACCGCAATCCGCAAGGTTCGCGAAGCTGTTGCTGCTGGCAACAAGGCTGACGCAGTTGAATTGGCTAAAGACGCTAAGCGCACTCTAGACACCGCAGTTTCACAAGGCGTTCTTCACAAGAACAACGCTGCAAACCGCAAATCAGGTGTGGACGCTCTCGTCAACAACCTCTAATCAAACTCTTAAATAACCCTCGCATTGTGCGGGGGTTATTTTTTATCTCGTGACCTGCGCCATTTCAACAAGCACCCGTTCAAGTAAGGCTTGTCGTTGAATTGGATCTAAGACTTCAACAGTTCCAAGTTCATCAATGTGCCCACCTTTAAGTGCGGCATCTGCATACGTGAGCAATAGCGCAGCGTCTGCCAATTCAGCAGGCCGCCACTTGCGAGCCTGATCTCTTAATGTGCGAACTTTCCAAGGTGGCACCCCAGCCATTCGAGCGATATCTGCCTCGCTGCTGCCTGATGGGGCATTAACCACATTCAGCAGACTTCGAATTGCATTGATTGCAGTTGCAATTACCGCTGGGCCCATGTTTGGCTCTCGCTCAATCCCCCACCGCAATGCCGTGATAGCTTGCGAAACTCTTCGCTCAAAAACGTGGTCGGTGATTACATATGCCGGAACACCGGACATTCCCTCATAATATTTTTCAACATCTTCTGCCGAAATAGTTGGAGCATCTAGATCCGAACTCAATTGGCTCACCGCTGCTGACAACATTCTCAAGTCATCGCCAACTGCATCGCGCAAAGACTTTACTGCGGCCGGATCTACCTTACGTTTATACGACTTAAATTCTGAAACAATAAATTCTTCAAACGCTTTTCCTTTTGGCTTTTCAACCAAAATCACTTCGGCGCCAGACTTTTTGATTTTGTCGATGAAACCCCGCCCTTTTACCAAACCTTTTTGAACAAGTAACGCCCTGGTTCTAGTTTCGGGATCAGCAATTGCATTTAATACAGCAGTTTGAAGCGAATCAGAAGCTTGTTCAATATTGTCTACGACCACAAGTGGAGTCTCGCCAAATAAACTTGGTGAAACCGCATCGACAAATTGTTCGATAGCAGAATCACTCGAACCATCTATGTCGCGACGTTCAAGATTTGGTTCAGCTGCTCGCACGGCGGTGAGTATTCGTCTAACTTCCCGCTCGGCAAGAAATTCTTCACCGCCGGCAATTAAGACAATTGGATGAGCCACGGGGCAACTATGGCAGACCGCCTAGACGCATGAACGGCTCGTTGAATAGCTGTTTTGTCCAATCACAATATGACCGCAGTCTTTCGTCGAGAGCACCTGCGAACCAGCAGACTGATACAGACTGATTGTGGTGGGATTTGGGTGGCCATAATCATTGTCAGCAGATACCGAAATCCAAGCAAATTCTGCACCCACCCAACTTGCAAAATCTGACGACTGATACGCAGAACCATGATGCGGAACTTTGACAATATCTACTGCTGGATTCGAAATACTGTTCATGAGATTATTTTGAGCATCGATTTCGATGTCACCAGTGAGTAAGACTCGGTGATGCATAGTAGATACCAGTAGAACTACGGAGTTGTTGTTAATCAGAGAACCATTTGAGTCATCTACCGCTTCTGGAGATTTACTTGGTGCTAGCACTTGCCATGTGACCCCGAAAATTGGACCACCCAATTCACCGCTCATTCCAACATATGCAATCTCTCGAGCCAAAGGTGCGAGTGCCTGCTGAACCACTTCTACTCCACTATTTGGCGCTGCCAATTGCGCAGTTATTACGCGGGCAGGTTTAGCGATATCAACTAGAGCAGAAAGCCCGCCGATGTGGTCTGCGTGAAAGTGGCTAGCCACGAACAAATCAATTTTTGAGATTCCAAATTCTGTTAGGCACTTTTTCATCAAATATTTATCAGGTCCGGCATCTACTACCATGGCTGAGCTTTCACCTGTTCGGATCAATGTTGCATCTCCTTGTCCAATATCGCAAACAGCTATTTCCCAATCTGCGATACGCCATCGATGCTCAAGCCGATTTACTGCTCCTAATGCCAAACAGCCGATCACGATTACGGCAAGAACAATTTTTAAATTCGTTCGAAATCTGAAAACCAGAACTATTAAGGATAGGAGAAACAAGCCTTTGAAAGAGATAACGCTCAGCGCAAATATGGAATTAGAAAAGTATCGCGCAACCCAAACGATTATCGATGCACATCCAATAGCTAGATTTGCAAGTAATTGTGCAAGCCAAGATAGTCCCGGTATGAAAGTCAGGATTGGAGCAAGCAATCCAAAGACAGTAGCTGGAGCTACAAAGAACTCAGCCAGAATATTTGCGGGAATTGTGGCAAAAGTAACTGGACTGCCCATAGCGAACAAAATTGGAGCAGTTGCCAAACTCGCGGCCAACGCCGTTCCGCCAAGTTTTAGAAAAAGCGGACTATCAGAATCGATTGCCCAAAATCTTGGTAGCAGGATCAAGCCGAGTGTGGCTGCTACCGAAAGTGCAAAACCCCAAGATATTGCTAGCCACGGGTCGATGATTAACAAAACAATTACCGCAAGAAACAATATTGCTTCAGATAATTTCTGATAGCCCTTAAACCAATAGAACAAGGTGATTGCGCCCATAAGTGCGGCTCGAACCACGCTAGGTGAAGGTCTGGCTACGACCACAAATGCGGCTAACACGAAAAGTAAAATTACAAATCGCCATTTGTCACTAATTTGCGTGAGCTGCAAAATGAATTGCACAAACAAAAGCAAGATGGCCACATTCGCCCCACTCACCGCAGTCAAATGTCCTAGACCTGCTAATTGCAGAGCATTTACCAAATCGTCAGACTGTGCTTGGTTGTTGCCCACTACCAATCCCGGTAACAAGGCCGCTCCATCAGATTCATTTCGCGTGTAGGACAGGTCCTTTAAAGCAGCGCGAAAAACACCAGCAAAGGATTGAAGACGGGATGCGCTTGCCACTTTCTGTGGCAATTCAACACATTTTCCAAAAGCTACATATCTACGATTTCCATCAACTTTCTGCAATCGCATCTTGCACTGCCACTGGGATGAAGGAAGCGCATTTTTCAAATCTGAATCAAATTCATCAACGGTTAGCGCAATAGGCAAAATCTCTCCACCGATTTGGGCATCTGCATACAAATACAAATCTTTTTCGAAACTCAGCTGACCTGAAAATCTCTCAGCAATTTCCTGCGGGTCAGAAGTAATCTGAAAGACGACTGATTGCCTAAATCCCTGTTCCAATTTTCCGTCATTTGTGTGCTGCAATTGATAGCGAAAACCTGTTATCAAAATGCCAATGGCAAAACCGCAAAGCAATATTTTGCGCTGATTACTGATTCTTAAACTTGCAATTAAAACTGTGAAAAGTAAAAAGATCCAGTTGTTTGCCTTAGCTACATAAGCAAAAAAATTTAAGGCACCTAACCAAATTGAAAAAGTGATCCAAAAGAACCTAAAGTCAAATGCTTTAGTCATTATTCAACTACAGCCATATCTTGCAGCTGCCCCAAAAGCGATGGTCCAATTCCAGTGATCTGATCCAAATCTCTTAAGGCCTGAAAACGCCCATTTGAATTTCGGAAATCAATTATTCGTTGAGCCATCACCGGCCCAATTCCAGGAATAGTTTCAAGTTGAGTTTGATCTGCTGTGTTGAGATTGATTTTCCCATTTGCTAGAGATTGCTGATTGCTATTTTTTTCGACCACAATCTGTTCGCCATCCACCAAAACTCTTGCCAGATTTAGGTTTGGATTCTTGATTGTCATTCCACCAGCGGCATTCACAGCATCAATAACTCTCGAGCCAACTTCAAGTTCGATTACACCTGGATTCACGACTTTGCCCGAGACGTAGACAGTTAGGACTGATCTGGCGGTTATTGAAACCGTTGGAACAACTGTATTTGCAGGCAATGCACTTTCGCTTGGACTTTGCAACCAAAACCAGCCCACCGTTCCAACAAGCACAGCAAGAACTGGCGCGTAATACTTCTTTAAGTCTTTCCATTCCTCTGGCACTTTTGGATTATTTTGTAAAAGTGCGAATATTTTTTTGAATCAAAAAATCTGTAGAAATACAGTGAGATTCAAATAGCTAGAACTAGTTAAAGTGCCGAGACTGTAACTGAAACCGCACCTGGGCCAGCATGCGCAGACAAGACTGCACCCAACTCCGCTACTACTACTGAGACTCCTGGAAGTGCTTTACCAATCTCTTTGGCAAGTGAATCGGCTCGATCGCGATTGCCACTGTGCTGAATGCCGATTTCCACATTTCCATTTAATTCTGATGCAGCTTCTACGGCTAATTCGACTAACCGTGAATTAGCCCGCAATGTGGTGCGCACTTTGTCGAATGGGACAACTTTTCCACCCGTAATTTCAAGGATTGGCTTAATCCCAAGAGCAGTACCCACAAATGCTTGAGCAGTTCCGATTCTGCCCCCTTTGCGTAAATGATCAACGGTTTCGACTGCTAACCAAATTTTTGCAGATTTGCCTTTGCTAGCTGCAATTTCGGCTACTTCATTGAGCGCAGCACCTCGCTTTACAGCTGCGCTAGCAGCCATCACGCAAAAACCAAGTCCGAGCCCAATCGACCGACTGTCAATTACTCTCACTGGAATAGAACTGTCACGAGCCGCAGTGACGCAAGCGGAGTAGGTTGCAGATAGTTCGGAAGACAAATGAATTGCCAAGACTTCGTCATATCCTTGCATTTGCAAAGTGGAAAACAAGTTTTGAAAAGTCTGCGGCGACGGATGATTTGTTGTGACATGTTTACCAGTGTTTATTGCTGCAAGCACTGCTAGCGAATTCAGTTCTACACCTTCATCTTTGGTGGTGTCATCAATTGTGACTTGCACTGGCACAACCGAAATTCGGTCACGTTCAACAACATACTTAGGTAAGCATGCGGTTGAGTCGGTTATGACTGCGATTGCCATGAGGACAGAATAGAACTAACCGCTAGTTTGCTGGCACGATATTTACAAGTTTTGGTGCGCGCACAATTACGGTCTTTACGTCCTTACCGTCTAGTGCCTTGACCACAGCATCAGAAGCAAGTGCGAGTGCCTGCAAATCTGAATCTGAGATGTCTGGAGAAACTTCGAGACGATCTTTGATTTTGCCCGCAATCTGGACAACGCAAGTTACGGTTTCGTTGATAAGAAGTTTTGGATCAACAGTAGGCCAACCTGCCGTTGCAACAGATGGTTTATGGCCAAGTCGTTGCCACATATCTTCTGCCGTGTACGGAGCAACTAGTGACAACATAATTGCTACCGCTTCGGCAGCTTCACGCACTGCTGGATCGTCGGTGGAAACTCCGCCATCAATTGACTTGCGTGCCGCGTTTACGAGTTCCATAGTTTTCGCGACCGCAACATTGAATCGATATGACTCAACAGCGGTTGAAGCTTCAGATACGGATTTCGC
>JBEBBT010000154.1:0-5200 GCA_041158245.1 Actinomycetota bacterium
AAGAATTCCATGGAGAAGAACACGATCAGTTAAAACAAAGATTGCTTGATTTCTTTCTACTCGTCGGCGAAACTGATGAAGTCCGAACTGCCAGACGACAATTGACCAACGCTTTGTTCTAAACCCTATTGGTTTTCAGGTACAAACCAAACTGTAGCCAGAGGTGGAATCACAACATTGGCTGAAGCTGGGCGACCATGCATTTCAACTTCGTCTGCAACTATCTGACCTAAGTTTCCAAGTCCCGAACCACCAAACTCACTCGCATCAGTGTTCAAAACCTCTTTCCAGTTCCCAGCATAAGGAAGTGGAATTCGATGGGAAGCTCTTGGAACTGGTGAAAAATTCGTTACGCACGCAACTACTTGACCATCGTTACCCCAACGCAGCCAAGCGAACACGTTGTTTTCCGAATCATCACCGATCAACCATTCAAACCCACCTGGTTCGTGATCTCTTTGCCACAGTGCCGGTGTGTTTTTGTAAACCGCATTAAGTGACTGGACGCAATTTCGAACTCCGCGATGCTCTTCGAAGTCTGTTAGCCACCAATCCAACGACGATTGACTATTCCATTCAGAGCTTTGCGCAAACTCTGAACCCATAAATAAAAGTTGCTTTCCAGGGTGTGCCCACATGAATCCGTAATATGTACGCAAGCCAGCTAATTGTTGCCAACGATCTCCCGGCATTCGAGAAATGAGGGATCCTTTTCCATGCACAACTTCATCGTGGGAAAGTGGCAAAATGAAACGTTCGCTCCAGGCGTACACCAAGGAGAAAGTCATTTCATTGTGATGGAACTTTCGATGAATCGGTTCGTGTTTTACATATTCAAGTGAGTCGTGCATCCAACCCATATTCCATTTGAAATCAAAACCTAAACCGCCCCATTCGAGGTCCGTGGTTACACCTGGCCAAGATGTTGATTCTTCTGCCATGGTCAGAGCGCCTGGCGCGCGTAAATGGATTACTCCATTCATTTCTTTTAAGAATTCAACGGCCGCCAGATTCTCACGCCCACCATATTCATTTGGAACCCATAGGCCAGCCTCGCGTGAATAGTCAAGGTAGAGCATTGATGCCACCGCATCTACGCGAAGGGCATCAACGTGAAATTCATTGCACCAAAAAAGTGCGTTTGCAACCAGGAAGTTTCTTACTTCAGGTCTGCCAAAATTGAAAATGTAAGTTCCCCAATCTGGGTGTTCCCCAAGTCGCGGATCTTCGTGTTCGTATAGTGGTGTGCCATCAAAACGAGATAGGGCCCATGCATCTTTGGGAAAGTGTGCTGGCACCCAATCCATGATTACGCCGATTCCAGCTTGATGCAAAACA
Source organism: Actinomycetota bacterium (assembly GCA_041158245.1). GTDB lineage: Bacteria > Actinomycetota > Actinomycetes > S36-B12 > UBA5976 > JAFMIT01. The sequence continues at coordinate 1,339 of JBEBBT010000154.1, forward strand.
TCAATCAGATAGCGCAAGTCATCTGGATTTCCAAAGCGGGAAGCAACTGCGTAATAGCCAGTTACTTGATAACCCCAAGACGGCGAGTAAGGGTGCTGAGCAAGCGGCATGAATTCCACATGCGTAAAACCTTGCTCTAGTACATAGTCTCGAATTTGAAATGCGGCTTCGCGATATCCAAGACCTTGTCGCCATGACCCCAAATGCATTTCGTAAACACTCATTGGTCCAAATTCTTGATTCTTGTTTGGACGTTCAGTCATCCATTCAGCGTCTTGCCACTGGTAACTAGATTCCCACACAATTGATGCAGTTGATGGGGGTACTTCGCTGTGTTTGGCAAGTGGGTCAGCTTTATCTGTCTGAATTCCAAAGCGGTCGGTGATTCGGAATTTGTAGGTTGAGCCGTGTCCAATCCCAGGTATAAACAATTCCCATACGCCACTTACGCCAAGCGAACGCATTGGATGTTCTACGCCATTCCAACTGTTGAAATCTCCAACAATCTGAATTCCTTGCGCATTTGGCGCCCAAACAGTAAATGCGGTTCCGGTTACTTCACCCAGTACTGATGGAAAGTGCAAAACTCTTGCGCCAAGTGCATCCGCCAAATTTTCATGGCGCCCTTCATGAATTAAATGTAAATCTAATTCACCAATGCAAGGCATGAATCGATAAGGATCATCGGTTACGAAAATCTCTTCACCAAATCGAGCTTCAATTCTGTAATCAGGAATTTCATCCACTTCAAGTGCGCCAACCCAAATTCCACGGTGTTCATGGGTTAAGGGAAGTCGAAAATCTAGACCAGTAATTACAACGCTTACTGCAAACGGTTTTACAACTCGAAAAATAACGTGACCGTTGTGAACGTGTGCGCCAAGAATCCCGTGTGGATTGTGATGTCGCGCATCAACTATCTGCTCTAATTCGTGAAATGGCACAGTGTTAATTGGTGATGTGCCTTTTGCGGTCTCGGTTGAAATCTCAAGTGGTTCTGGATGAGAATTTTCGCTGCTTTTTTTGCGACGAATAATCAAGACATTCTCCTTAACGTCACAATATGAGCAACAGAACGGTATGGGTCGATGTGGACTTTCACGTCTTTATTCCAAGTCCAAGTTGTATCTGTGACTAAATCGTGTCCATAAACTCGATCGTCCCAATCAAAACCGAGAGCCGGCATATCTAGGTGAACCCATGTGTCACGAGTTCCTTTTGGATCTAATGTGCAAATGACAAGAACAGTGTCATCACCGGATGTCTTGCTAAATGCGATTACTTCGTTGTCATCAACAGGGTGAAAATTCACATTTCGAAGCTGTTGTAAAGATTTATGGTCACGACGCAATTCATTGAGGCGTTTGATGTAAGGAGCTAATGATCTTCCTTCATCTTCTGCCGCTTGCCAATCTCGTGGTCTTAATTCGAATTTTTCAGAATTGAGGTATTCCTCGCCACCTTCTTTTAGAACCGCAGATTCGTAAATCTCAAAGCCGGAATAAATTCCCCAAGTTGGACTTAATGTGGCAGCCAAGGTTGCACGAATTGCAAAACCAGCCGGACCAGACGTTTGTAAATAAGTTGGCAGAATGTCTGGAGTATTAGCAAAAAAGTTTGGTCGCATATAGGCACTTGCATCGTGCGCTAATTCATTTATGTATTGAGTCAATCCGTGTTTGTCATTGCGCCAAGTGAAATACGTATAGGACTGCTGGAATCCAACTTCAGCCAAAACTCTCATCATTGCGGGGGTAGTGAAAGCTTCAGCTAAAAAAATCACGTCTGGATCAGTGGAGTTAATAGCAGCAATTAATCTTTGCCACATCCAGACTGGTTTGGTGTGTGGATTGTCCACTCGAAAAATTCGTACTCCACGATTCATCCAAAACCGCACGATACGTTCGATTTCGTTGTAAAGCCCTTCTGGGTCGGTATCAAAATACATTGGATAAATGTCTTGATATTTCTTTGGCGGATTTTCAGCAAACGCTATAGATCCATCATTTCTTTGTTTAAACCATTCGGGATGGGTTTTCACCCAGGGGTGATCCGGAGATGCTTGCAGTGCTAAATCGAGCGCAATTTCCATATCAAGGCGTTTGATTTCAGCTACAAATGCATCAAAGTCTGCAAGGGTTCCAAGTTCTGGATTTACCGCGTCGTGACCGCCTGCATCTGATCCGATTGCCCAAGGCGAACCAACGTCTTGCGGTTCGGGGGTGAGTGTGTTGTTTTTTCCTTTGCGATTGGTTTTTCCAATCGGATGTATTGGGGGCACGTAAACAACTTGAAATCCCATGTCTGCAATTGCCGGAAGTCTTTTCATTGCAGTCTTGAAAGTTCCAGTTTTGTATGGTTTTAAAGTGGCGCCTTCAGACCGAGGGAAAAATTCATACCAAGCGCCGTAAAGAGCTCTTTGTCTTTCAACAAGAATTGGATGTTGTTTAGAGACCGAAACAAGATCTCTAATTGGATTGCTTTGCATTGCCTTGTCAATAAAGGTATTGAACGCACTTGCTAGACGAACTTGAGGATCGAGTTTTTGATCACGCAAATTTCCAACAGCTACTTTGATTAAATCTATTAATTCTGAATTTGATTCTGCAAGAGTTTCATTTAGTGCACGTTCAAGAATTCGCGCACCTTCTTCAAATTCAACTTCAACATCTACACCTGCCGGAACTTTCAATCCAGCAGTGTGATGCCAGGTTCCCCACACATCGTCCCAGCTCTCAATGCGAAAATTCCAAATCCCCAATTCATCTAGAACAACTTCTACAGTGAAAATATCGTTGAAATTTGGTTGGGCGCGAAAAACTCGTTCTTCACCTTTTGGTGAAAATAAAACTACTGAGACTCCGAGGGCGTCGTGACCTTCGCGGGTGGCGGTGGCACGGAAAGTGATTGGCTCCCCAATAGTGGCTTTAGCGGGACGTCCGTCAGTGACCGTTGGCCAGACATCGAGTATCGGAAAACGGCCAACTGGACCCAAAATATCGCTCGGGAGCGGTGCCTTAGATGGGACATTTTGGGAGGGTTTTGCCATGCCTTAACGCTAGTGCTCATGCACACTTGTGAACAGGGGGAGTGTGAGCATTTGTGCGTGAGAATTGGGGTCAAAAGGGGTTAAAGGCAAGGGTGTCTCTTTGAGGCATTTTGCATCGCCTAGCATTCGGCACACTATGAGAGCAATTAGACGATTTAACGTTCGCACAGTCCTACCTCAACAACTTCAGGGTCTCGGTGAATTAGCCGGAAACCTCCGTTGGTCTTGGGATAGCGAAACCTTGGAAATCTTCCGCGCAATCGATCCAGCAATCTTCGAATCAGTCAATGGCGACCCGATGCGAGTGCTGTCCGATGTTCCTTCTGCACGACTAAACGAATTGGCAGCCAATGCTTCATTCGTTAATCGAGTTGAAGCTGCACGTGCAAGCCTGCATAACTACTTGAACCGTGATTCTTGGTATCGCGGATTAGGTGACCGGGCTCCACGTGCGATTGGTTACTTCTCAGCTGAGTTTGGTATTGCAACTCAACTTCCACAATATTCTGGTGGCCTTGGCATTCTTGCCGGTGACCACTTGAAGGCAGCTTCTGACTTAGGCCTACCACTTGTTGGTGTCGGTCTGTTTTATCGCGCTGGTTACTTCCGTCAATCACTTTCACGAGATGGATGGCAAGAAGAAACTTATCCAGTAACTGATCCAGATGCATTGCCACTTTCACTTTTGCGTGAACATGATGGTGCACCTGCACGAGTTGTAATTGGTTTGCCAGGTGGCAAGCGTTTATTTGCTCACTTTTGGGTTGCTCAAATCGTTCGTGTTCATATTTTGTTGTTTGATTTATTCTTTTT
>JBEBBT010000155.1:0-4030 GCA_041158245.1 Actinomycetota bacterium
CATATCCCACCCGCCAAAGTCTGCAGTCTTAGCGCCTTGGGCTTTGTGCCATTCATAAAGTGGAGTTTGTTTCAAATTAGCAGTCATAAGCCTAAAGTAGTCAGTAACAACACATCTTTAAAGATTTGACTCCCCCGCTACAAATAAACGGCCTGAAAGGGCATGATTCGGGTCATGACTGAAATCACCTTAACCTCAACAATTCCCGCAGCGGACATCACCGCGGTTTTCGCGACGAAAACAAAATCTGGCTTTGAGTTAAACGCCGGGAAACTTTCAACTGCCCAGGCTAAGAAACTTGCTGCTGCTGCAAAATCCTTGAAATTCAATGGCAATGCAAATGAAATGGTTTCAATTCCTGGATCCGCTGTTGCAATCAACACAATTATTTACGTGATTGGGGTTGGCGAAAATCCAAACCATGAAACTTTCCGAAAAGCAGCTGGAGTCGTCAGTCGCTCAGCTTTTGGATCCAAGAAACTCGCAATCTTGATTGACGATGAGAATGTCGATGCAATTGGTGCAGTTGCTGAAGGGTCGCTTTTGGGTTCATACGCTTTCAACGATCACCGTTCAGTAAGCATGAATTCAAAGCGCGAAGGTGTGCGAACAATTGCGTTGGTTACAAGCGCAGCCAAAAATTCCGTGATTAGAGATTCAGTCGAGCGAGCTGAAATTGTCTGCAACTACGTAAACGAAACCCGTAATCTTGCAAACACTGCGCCTGGCCATTTACCTCCAACTGAGGTTGCAAAGTACGCAACTGACTTAGCTAAATCGCAAAAGCTAAAGATTGAAGTTTTGGACGAGAAGGTGTTAAAGCGAAAAGGATTTGGTGGCATCGTTGGCGTAGGTCAGGGTTCAGTAAATCCACCGCGCTTGATTCGTATCGAATATCGTCCAGCAAAACCAGTCGCACACATTGCACTTGTTGGTAAGGGAATCACTTTTGACACTGGCGGTATTTCAATCAAGCCGCATCTTGGAATGCATGAAATGAAAGCAGACATGTCAGGTGCTGCGGCAGTTATCAATGCAACTGGTGCAATAGCTGAATTGAATCTGCCGGTTTCAATTACAACTTACGCGGCCTGCGCTGAAAACATGCCAAGTGGAAGTGCTCAACGTCCTGGTGATGTGGTCACCGCTTATGGTGGAAGAACTGTTGAAGTTTTAAATACTGACGCTGAAGGCCGATTGGTTTTGATGGATGCACTAGTTCGCGCACAGGAAGACAAACCAGATCTAGTGATCGATGTTGCAACCTTGACCGGTGCTGCAGTAGTTGCACTTGGGCGACGGATTGCGGCAGTGATGGCAAATACTGACGAACTTCGCAATCACATTGTTGATGCAGCAACTCGTAGCGGCGAAAGCATGTGGCCACTTCCGCTTCCAAGCGAATATCGAGTGAAACTTGATTCGTCTGTTGCAGATATTGCCAACATTGCTGAGCCTTATGGCGGCACTCTTTATGGCGGGCTATTCCTCCAAGAATTCATCAAGCCAGGCCAAAAGTGGGTTCATTTGGACATTGCAGCTCCAGCTTTCAATAGCGAGGGACCATTTGATTACACACCAAAGGGCGCTACTGGCAGTGCGGTGCGCACACTTGTGACTTTGGCGGAAGATGTAGCAGCAGGGTTGTTAAAAATCCGCTAGAGCGGGCCCTGCCTACTCATATTTTGGACTGATTTCGCACCACCCTGCGCGCTTGGAGAGAATAAGCCCCTGAACGCGTAAGAGATAGGTTTCGAGATGTCTGAACAGAACTTCGATATTGTCATTTTGGGTGGCGGCAGTGGCGGTTATGCCTGTGCACTTCGCGCAAGCCAACTTGGTCTAAATGTGGCCTTAATTGAACGCGACAAACTTGGCGGCACTTGCCTACATCGTGGATGCATTCCAACAAAAGCGTTGTTGCATGCGGCAGAAGTTGCAGATCTTGCACGTGAGTCTTCTCACTACGGAGTTTTCACCGAGCTCCAAGGAATCGACATCAACAAAGTTAAGGAATATCGCGACGGTGTTGTTTCAAGACTTTACAAAGGTTTGCAAGGTCTAGTTTCACACGGTAAAAGCATCACTTACATCGAAGGTAATGGCCGTTTAGTTGCAAACAATGCTGTAGAAGTTGATGGCACACGTTATGTTGGAAAAAATATTGTCTTAGCAACTGGTTCTTACGCCCGTTCACTTCCAGGACTTGAAATCGGTGGCCGAATTGTCACTTCCGATCAAGCACTCAATCTAGATTGGATTCCATCAAACGTTATCGTCCTTGGAGGCGGTGTAATTGGTGTTGAGTTTGCAAGCGTTTGGCGCTCCTTCGGATCAGAAGTAACTGTGATTGAAGGACTTCCAAGAATTGTTCCGGCAGAAGAAGAATCTGTAAGCAAGGCACTTGATCGCGCATTTAGAAAGCGCGGCATCAAAGTTAAAGCCGGTGTGAAATTTGCAGGTGCTACTCAGACTGATCACAACGTAACTGTTTCACTTGAATCTGGCGAAACCATCGAGGCTGATTTACTACTTGTCGCTGTTGGTCGTGGGGCAAATGGTGCTGGACACGGATTCGAAGAAATTGGAATCAATGTCGATCGTGGATGGGTTCCAACAAACGAACGTCTACAAACTAACGTGCCAAATGTTTATGCGGTAGGCGATCTCGTTCCAGGTTTGCAACTTGCACATCGCGGTTTCCAGCAAGGAATTTTTGTCGCCGAAGAAATTGCTGGACTTAATCCAAGAGTTATTGACGAAAAAGCAATTCCACGCGTTACATATTGCGAACCCGAAATTGCATCAGTTGGTTACACCGAAGCTCAAGCTAAAGAAAAGTATGGCGCTGACAATGTTGAAGCTTACGAATACAACTTGGGTGGAAACGGAAAGAGCCAAATTTTGGGTACTGCTGGATTCATCAAATTAGTACGCACAAAAAATGGTGGACCAATCGTTGGTGTTCACATGATTGGCTCACGAGTTGGTGAACAAATCGGTGAAGCCCAATTGATTTACTCATGGGAAGCAACCCCTGAAGATGTGGCCCCACTGATTCACGCACACCCAACCCAGAACGAAGCACTTGGTGAAGCACACCTTGCTCTAGCAGGTAAGCCACTTCACGCACACGCCTAAAACGGGCAAACTAAGGCAAGATAAACCACTCTCCTCACGAGGGAGATGAGACAAAAAGGAGTAGAGCCGGACATGTCGGTCTCCGTCACAATGCCAGCGCTTGGAGAAAGCGTTACAGAAGGCACAGTTACCCGTTGGCTAAAGCAAGTTGGCGAATACGTAAAAGCCGACGAACCGCTGCTAGAAGTTTCAACCGACAAGGTTGATACGGAAATTCCAGCTCCGGCTTCAGGCATACTCCTTGAAATCATTGCCGGTGAAGACGCAACCGTCGCAGTTGGCTCTGTGATTGCTGTCATTGGCTCCGATGATTCTGCTGCTACAACTCCTGCCCCAGCGGCTCCAGTCGCACCAGTTGAGACACAAGCACCGGCTGCAGCCGCACCAGTTTCACCAGCGCCAGCCGCTGCTCCTGCATCTTCAGGTTCTGTAAATGTCGTACTTCCAGCCCTTGGTGAAAGTGTTACCGAAGGAACCATCACCCGCTGGTTGAAGCAAGTTGGAGACACAGTTTCGGCCGATGAAGCTTTGTTGGAAGTTTCTACTGACAAAGTGGATACTGAAATTCCATCACCAGCCGCTGGCACAATCGCACAAATTTTGGTTGGTGAAGATTCAACCGCAGCTGTGGGATCAGTACTTGCAGTTATCGCAGTTTCGGGTGGCGTTCCAACGCCGGCTCCAGTTGCTGCACCAGCTGCACCAGCTCCCGCACCTGCTGCACCAGCTCCGGCAAACATTCCAGCGGCTCCTGCTGTTGTCTCTACACCTACCCTTACTGATGCTGACAATTCCGATGCATACGTAACTCCGCTAGTTAGAAAGATTGCTGCTGAAAATGGCGTGGATCTTGCAACCGTTAAAGGCAGTGGAGTTGGTGGCCGCATTC
>JBEBBT010000156.1:0-3696 GCA_041158245.1 Actinomycetota bacterium
GCCAATCTTCACATAAGTGGCCTCGTTCGGAGTAAGGCTTTGCTTCTTCGCCATGTTAGCGAATACCACCGCAAGGATTGAACCGATTACTGGAAGAACTCCGAGCAAACCCAAGATTCCACAAATCATTGATGCCAATGGCATCGCTGAGTTGTTTGATGAACTGTTGTTTGGCTGAAAACTTGGAGCAGGTGGTGGGGTAGGGATTTCGCTCATATTTCCTCCGTAGTGGGCGGTTTTGGAAGAAGTCTAGAGTCCTCATCCAAAGACAGGGTTAAGCCTGTCCCTTTAGAATTAGCACTCTCAAACTATGAGTGCCAAAAGGAGTCTCCATATGGATCGCAGGCTTTCAGTCTTGCGTGCAATTGTGGACGAGTTTGTACGCTCTGGTGAGCCAGTTGGTTCAAAGGCAATTGCCACAAAACATGTACTTGGAGTTTCTTCTGCGACCATTCGCAATGACATGGCGGCGCTCGAAGATGAGGGTTACATAACCGCTCCACACACCAGTGCTGGCCGAATCCCCACTGACAAGGGATATCGACTATTTGTGGATCAGCTTTCAAGCGTCAAACCACTCTCAATTGCTGAGCGAAGTGCGATTGAAACTTTTCTCAATCAAGCTGTGGATCTAGATGACATCATGGTTCGAACCACAAAACTTTTAGCCCAACTGACTCAGCAAGTTGCGGTAGTTCAATATCCGAGTTTGCAACTTACATCTGTTCGCCACGTGGAACTTGTGGGATTGCCAAATCGAAAAGTAATGGTTGTGGTGATTTCCGACACTGGTCGGGTTGAACAAAGAATTACTGAAGTAGCTCATGAAATGGGAGAAGTTTCGCTCGATGAGCTTCGCCAAAAATTAAATGGGTTGATCGCAGGCGCATTGTTTGTAGATGTCCCCACCAAGTTAGGTGACTTGGCCAAGTCATTACCGGCAGAACAGAGAGCAAATGCAGTTGCGATTGTTGCTTGCCTATTAGAAACACTTGTAGAGCGGCCAGAAGAAAAAATCGTAGTCAGTGGAACTTCGAATATAGCCAAGATGGGGCAGGAGCAAATTCGCACGCTTGCTCCGTTGCTTGAAGCTTTAGAAGAAAATGTTGTTTTGTTGAAATTACTTGGTGAAGTGAATTCAGATAACCTCACAGTGAAAATTGGCCACGAAAATTCAATTGCCCAACTTTCCGATGCAGCTGTCGTCTCTACAAACTATGGAACGCAATCTCAGGCAATTGCACGGCTTGGCGTGGTTGGCTCAACGCATATGAATTATGAAAACAACATGGCTGCCGTGGCTGCAGTCGCTAGCTATGTTGGTCGAATTGTGACGGAAGGCTAAGCGTGGCTAACGACTATTACGCAACTTTAGGTGTTTCCAAAAGTGCTTCACCTGATGAAATCAAAAAGGCTTATCGAAAACTCGCTCGCGAACTTCACCCGGACGTCAACCCAGATCCGGCGATGCAGGATAAATTTAAAGAAGTAACTACTGCATACGAAGTTTTGTCGGATCCAGAAAAGCGCCAAATGTTTGACATGGGTGGCGACCCGATGGGAAATGGCGCCGGTGGATTTGGTTTCGGCGCTGAAGGTTTTGATTTTGGCGATGTGTTCAACACATTCTTTGGTGGCGGTGGCCAACGGGGACCAATTCCGCGCATTCGCCGTGGCCAAGATGCTTTGATTCGAATCGAAGTTGACTTAGCCGAAACTATGCATGGTGCACATCGCGAAATCACAATTGACACTGCAATCGTTTGCCCAATATGCACTGGCAAAGGAACTGCTAAAGATTCAGAAATCGTGACTTGCCAGGTTTGCAAAGGTCGAGGTGAAACTCAAACTGTCACCAAATCTTTCTTAGGCCAAGTAATGACCTCACGCAGATGCAATGCATGCGGCGGTTTCGGCACAGTAATTCCACACCCTTGCCATGAATGTGGTTCTGAAGGCCGAGTTCGAACTCGCGAAACTATAAGTTTCGATATCCCAGCAGGTGTTGAAACTGGAAATCGAATTCAACTTAACGGCAAAGGTGAAGTTGGTTTTGGTGGCGGTCCAGCGGGCGATCTCTATATTGAGATTCTCGAAAAACAACATCCAGTTTTCCATCGTCGGGGTCACAACCTTCATTGCAGCCTTTCAGTACCTATGACTGCTGCGGCACTTGGTGCAACAGTAAAGTTAGAAACAATCGATGGTTTAGTTGATGTGGTGATTGAGCCTGGCACCCAATCTGGTGCAGTTATTAAACGCCGTAACGAAGGTATACCGCATCTGCGTTCCAGCGCGCGTGGTGACTTGAATATTCATATTACTGTTCAAACTCCAACAAAAGTTGATAAGAAGCAACAAGAATTGTTGGAGCAACTCGCAAAGTTGCGCGGTGAAGAAAATCCAACCGGTGAAGTTGTGCAAGAGCAGCCAGGATTCTTTAGCCGCATCAAAGACGCATTCGGTAGCAGGTAACAATGGGCGCATCACTTTTCCACGTAAGCACCGAACGCCTAGTTTCAACTATGGCAGGTGAGTTTGTAACTCTAGATGGTGACGAGGGCTACCACGCAGCGACAGTTCAACGTTTGCAAGTTGGCGATGCTGTACTTCTTGCAGATGGTGAAGGTCGACTAGCGCATGGAAATGTTGCTGAGGTTCCCACAAAAGATCAGGTGGTAATTGAAATTGTTGCAATTACTGTTGCACCACCACCACAACCACGGGTCATAGTTGTACAAGCAATCCCAAAGGGTGATCGCGGCGAACTTGCAGTTGAGATGTTGACTGAAGTTGGCGTGGACATGATTGTTCCTTGGGCAGCTAATCGATGTGTCGCCCAATGGAAAGGTGACAAAGAAGCCAAGGGTGTTGAGAAATGGCGAGTGGCTGCCAGGGAAGCGGCCAAACAATCCCGTCGCCCTCGAACCCCGCAAATTACAAGTCTTGCGCAAACCAAAGATGTGATTCGCTTAATTTCAGAGACTCAACACGTTTGGGTACTGCATGAAGATGGCGACGTTCGCCTATCTGGGATCTCGGTTCCAATCAGTGGCGACTTGCTACTAATTGTGGGGCCAGAAGGTGGCGTAACTCCTGAAGAACTTGAAGTTTTTGCAAATGCTGGCGCACAAGTGGTGCGGCTAGGGCCAACAGTTCTTCGTACCTCTACGGCTGGAACTGTTGCAGCGGGAATTGTTATGTCCAGAACCACAAGATGGGCCTAGGGTTTTGCTGTGAGTGATTGCTTATTTTGCAAAATAGCCGCGGGAGTTATCCCTGCCAATTTTGTTTATCAGTCTGATGAAGTTTTGGCGTTTTTGGATATTGCTCCGGTTGCGCCCGTACACATCGTGGTGATTCCGCGAAAGCACTACGCAAATGTTTCAGAGTTAAGTGCGGATTCTGAAATTTCTTCAGCACTTCTAAAAGTGATGGCAGAACTTGGTGATGAAAATTGCCAATCTGGCTATCGACTCGTATTCAATACCGGAGATGATGGCGGGCAGACAGTCTTCCATGTACACGGTCATGTACTTGGGCAGCGAGCAATGCAATGGCCTCCAGGATAAAAATGCCAAAATCAAATCCACAAGTAACTTCAACAATCATTGTTCCCGCGAGCATTCCAATGGTTTCTCTCCTCGGAACCAGCGATGAGATTTTGCGGACTATCGAAGCAGCAATGCCAAATAC
>JBEBBT010000157.1:0-9075 GCA_041158245.1 Actinomycetota bacterium
GTACCTTCGGGTTCTGGATGCGATGGTCGAAGATGAAATTCCCTTGATATTGGCTGGGCACACACATGGCGGTCAATTATGTTTGCCATTCTTTGGTGCGCTAGTAACAAATTGTGATTTGGATACTCGCCGCGCAAAAGGTTTACATAAATATCAAGATGCTTGGTTGCACGTATCCGCAGGGCTTGGCACAAATCCATTCACACCAGTTCGTTTCGCTTGCCGTCCAGAAGCGACTTTGCTAACACTAACTGCAGCAAACTAAAAGGTGGCGTAGGTTTAAGCCATGCGTATTGATGTTTGGTCAGATGTGGTTTGTCCATGGTGTTACATCGGGTTTGTTCGTTTGGAAAAGGCGATTGATCAACTCGGGCTTGATGTTGAGCTCTATCACCACGCTTACCAATTAGATAAAGATGCAAGCGATGAGCCGTATTTGGCAGTTGAAAATTTGGCAGAAAAATACGGAATCCCAGTTGAGGCAGCGGTTGAAATGATGGGAAATGTTTCAGCAATTGCCGAGTCCGAAGGTCTTCACTATCAACTAGATAAAACTTATGGTGCAAACACGCAACTTGCTCATCGGTTGTTGATGATGGCCGCCGAGCGTGGTGTGCACCACGATTTATTGTTCAAACTTTTCAACGCCTACTTTGAAAAAGCAGAGAAGATTTTTTCGGTTGAAGATCTAAAACCGTTTGCCGAATCTGTTGGAATCACAGATGAAGAATTACAAGACTTGGCAAATTCAGATCTCTATATGGACGTAATGCAGTCAGATAAGGAACTAGCCGAACAATTGAATGTGCGCGGTGTTCCATTCTTTGTTTTCAATCAAAGAGTTGCCGTCGCTGGCGCTGAGACCACCGACCTTTTCGTGCAGGCAATGCAAAGGGCAATGCACGAGGGCTAAGGCTGTCAGGGCTCACAAATACTTTGCGGGCAAGTTCTTTCAAGGGGGAGTTATGAAACGCAAAATCACTTTCTACGACATTTACATGTTCGTTGTCACAATATTTGCAATATCTATCTGGAGCAGCACAGGCAACGGACTATCTGGCCTCATAGTTTTTGGCTTTTTCTGGGCAATTGGTATCCCATTCAGAGCTGGGGCTTGGACACTAAATCGGCTCAACAGCCGGCCGTGCCCGGTGTGCGGAAATCGTGTGCCAAATGGCCAAACCCAGTGCGGGTCATGCGGCACCGACTTTCGCCTTCAGTAACCTTCGCCCGTGCTTTTATCTGACCGCGACATCAAGGCTGACATTGCTGCTAGCCGAATCAAATTAGAACCATACGACGAAGCAATGGTGCAGCCAGCAAGCGTCGACATTCGCCTAGACCGCTTCTTCCGCACTTTTGAAAATCATCGCTATCAATTCATCGATCCGCGACAGAATCAAGAAGACATGACTCGCTCGGTCGAAGTAGCGCCAGACGAGGCTTTTGTTTTGCACCCAGGTGAATTTGTTTTAGGTTCAACATTTGAAGTTGTAACTTTGCCAGACGACATCGCAGCTCGAGTTGAAGGCAAGTCTTCACTTGGTCGGCTCGGTCTTTTAACTCACGCAACTGCAGGTTTCGTTGACCCAGGTTTTTCAGGGCACATCACATTGGAATTGAGCAATGTTTCCAATCTTCCAGTAACGCTTTGGCCTGGAATGAAAATTGGCCAGCTTTGCTTCATCAAGATGTCGAGTCCATCTGAACATCCATACGGTTCAAGCGTTTATGGATCTCGCTACCAAAATCAGCGCGGCCCTACACCAAGCCGTTCATACCAAAACTTCCACATCACTGACGTTTCTTAATTAAGGCGTTGCACTTTCGCTTGGAGTTGGAGTTGGTTCGACAATTTCGTTGCCAATAACGTTTGCCGGAAGTTTCAATTTAAATTTATGTTTAGGAATTTCCTTTAGTGCATTAAGCATTGATTGACGCCAAATTGGACCTGGGAAAGTTGAACCAAAAACGTCCGCATAAAAACGACCATTAATTTCAATATTCTGCATTGGGAATCTATAACCACCGCGAGGGTCTCCAACCCAAACTGTTGCAGCAAGGTCTGGGGTGTAGCCACTAAACCAAACTGCAGCGGAATCATTTGTAGTTCCGGTCTTACCTGCTGCATCGCGCCCAATAGAAAGGCCAGCACCCGTGCTTCCTGGGTAGCCCGTAATCACACTTTGTAAGACTTTTGTCACTCCATCAGCTACTTCAGGCTGTAAAACTTGAGTGCATTGACTTGCGCCAATTGGAAGTGGATATCCATCCCGATCCACAACCGACAAAATCACTCTGGGTTTGCAATACAAACCGTGGGCTGCAAAAGTTGCGTAAGCAGTCGCGACAGAAAGCGGAGTCACTTCGTTTGCACCAAGTACAAAAGACGGAACTCTTGCAAGTGATGCGCCACTTCCTGTGCGAATTCCCAGCGATTCAGCGATTTCAGCAGGTCGACAAATTCCAGTTTTCTCTTCCAGAGCTACGTAGTAATTGTTTACCGAATACGCAGTGCCAGTAAACATGTTGTAATAACCGCCACCGTGAAAGTTCTTTGCAGTGTATGCAGGGAACTTGTCGGTGCCTTCGCAGTTGTAGAAATTTGTGTAGGTGCTTTCTCTTGGAGCTCTAATTCTTTCGTAAGCGCTAAATCCCATTTCGATTGCGGCTGCTAATACAAACACTTTAAAAGTAGAACCGGCTTGCATGCCGATAGTTCCACCCATGCCGCGGTCTGCGTTGTAGTTGTAAGTTGTTTTTCCACGACCACTGGTTCCCCATTTACGATTTTGTGCCATCGCAATCACATCACCAGTGCCTGGACGAATCATCGAAATCGCCGCAGCTTTATTACTTTTATCTTTTGGTGGGATGTATTTGTTAACTGCTTTTTGCGCTCCAGCTTGTGCATTCATATCTAATGTGGTGGTAATGGTTAATCCACCTTTGCGAAGCAGTGCGTCTCGCTCTGCCAAAGTGGCACCAAAGGCAGGACTACTTCTGACTACTTTGAATACATAATCGCAGAAAAATGGAGCAATAGAAGATGTGCAACCATTTGCATTCGTAGTTGGATTCAAAATGTCAGACAGTGGTCGCTTTGCAGTTGCATCAGCTTGCATTTGCGTGATGTAACCAAGATCGGCCATGCGGTTTAAAACGATTTGTCTGCGATTGAAGGCGGCTTCCGGATGCTGGATGGGGTCATAGCCATATGGCTGTTGCACTAATCCCGCAAGCAGCGCACTTTCAGCAAGTGTTAAACGTGATGCGGATTTTGAGAAGTATCTTCTAGCGGCAGCTTCTACTCCGTAAGCGCCGCTGCCAAAGTAAGCAATATTCAAATAGCCTTCAAGAATCTGCTTCTTTGTCATTTGTTTTTCGATGGCTAATGCATATCTAAGTTCTTGAAGTTTTCGGGCGTAAGACCGCTCAGTTGCGGAAGCCATTTCCTGATCTGATTTTGCAGAACCTAACAAAATGTTTTTTACGTATTGTTGCGTGATAGTTGAGCCACCTTGCACACTGCCACTTGTCGCATTGCTAACCAAAGCACGCAAAGTGCCTCGCAAATCGAAACCGTGATGAGAATAAAAACGTGAATCTTCAATCGCAACTATCGCATCTTGCATAGTCTGTGAAATCTCAGAAATCGGTACTTCTACTCGGTCTTGGTAGTAGAGAGTTGCAATTTTTGTGCCATCGGCTGCCAGCACAACTGTGCGCTGCGGAAGTGGCGGCTTTGTTAAAGCAGAAGGGATTCCGTTGTAACCATTGAATGATCCGTTCGTTACAACACCAATAGTTGCGATGGCAGGCAGAAGCACGCCAGAAAGAATTACCCCCATTGCAATGCTGAGGAGGGTGATTGTGGCGATTACCTTCGCATAGACCTCTCGCATTGGTTCAGCCTAAATCTTCGCTCGGTTAATAGTAAGCCTGCCATTCACTTAGGCTTGCACCCTTAAAAGGAGCTCAATGTTTGAAGCAAAGATTTCGGAACTCGGATTGGTAATTCCAACCGTTCCAGCCCCAATTGCTGCATATGTTCCAGCAGTAAAGGCTGGAGAATTTGTTTTCACATCCGGACAATTGCCAACTGTTGATGGAAAATTATTGGCAGAAGGAATTGTCGGCAATCAGCCTGGTGACATCGATGTTGAAACTGCTAAAAAGTGTGCCGCTCAAAGTGGGTTAAATGCGCTGGCAGCTGTTAAAAGTGTGATTGGTAGCCTCGACAATGTAGTCAGAATTGTGAAAGTAACTGGCTTTATTGCTTGCCGACCAGATTTCACAAACCACTCTGCAATTGTTAATGGTGCGAGTGAACTTTTTAAAGAAATTTTTGGTGATTCCGGAGTTCATGCTCGATCTTCAGTTGGAATGTCAGCTTTGCCATTGGGTGCTCCAACTGAAATCGAATTAGTTGTGCAAGTAAGGGCATAAAGCCCCTGAGAAATTTTGGCTAGTTTGAACTAGTCTGATGCTGAGAATGAGATTCAAGGAGAATAAATGGAAACCCCTGTGAATAGTGCGCCACTTTTTGCCGCGCTAGACGCTGAAGCTGCCGACGCACTTCGATCCTCAATGGTCGAAGTCAAAGCAAAAAAAGGCGCAATCATCTTCGCTGAGGGTGAACCGGGGGACCGTCTGTATGTAATTACTTCTGGAAAAGTAACTCTAGGCCACAAAGCCAAAGACGGACGTGAAACTTTGCTTGGAGTTCTTGGGCCAGGTGAAATGTTTGGCGAACTTAGTCTTTTTGATCCAGGAACGCGTACCGCAACCGCAGTTGCACTTACAGATGTAAAGCTATTAGGTCTGAATCGTGACGCATTGCGCCCATGGCTAACTGGACGACCTGAAGTTGCTCTAAAACTTTTACAAGCACTTGCACAGCGTCTGCGTCGCACCGAAGATGCAATGGCTGATTTAGTTTTCTCAGATGTACCTGGCCGAGTCGCAAAAGCTTTGCTTGCGCTGTCAGACAAATTTGGTGTGTTCAAAAACGGTGAGCTTTACATCGAACACGACATGACTCAAGAAGAACTTGCGCAACTGGTCGGAGCTTCTCGCGAAACTGTCAATAAAGCGTTGGCTGAGTTTGTAAATCGTGGCTGGATGAAGGTTGAGCAACGCTCAGTAACGATTATCGATCTTGAGCGCATCCAACGTCGTTCTAGTTAAATAGTCTTTTATGGCCGCAAAAAAACCGAAAGTTGATACGACTAACTCTGCGGCTATTTTGCGAATTTTGAAACGAACTTATCCGGATGCTAAATGCGAATTGGATTTTCGAAATCCTTTGGAATTAACTGTTGCCACAATTTTGTCGGCGCAATGTACAGACCGTCGCGTGAATGCTGTGACGCCTGCTCTCTTTAAGAAATATCCAAATGCAAAAGCGCTGGCGGCTGCTGATAGAAATGAGCTTGAAGAAATCATAAGAACCACAGGTTTCTTTCGAGCCAAAGCGAATTCAATTTTAGGAATGGCTGCAAAGGTTTGTGACGAATTTGGCGGTGAGATTCCGAATAATCTAGAAGACCTCGTAAAACTTCCAGGAGTTGGCCGAAAAACGGCAAATGTTGTTTTGGGAAATGCATTTGGGGTTCCTGGAATCACGGTCGATACACATTTTGGTCGGCTGGTTCGTCGATTTGGATGGACTACCCAAACAGATCCCGTAAAAGTCGAGTATGAAATCATGGAGATTTTCAAACCAAAAGAATGGACCGATCTTTCGCATATGTTGATTTGGCACGGTCGTCGGTATTGCCATGCAAGAAAACCAGCTTGCGGAGCTTGCCCAATTGCAAAGTTATGTCCGGCGTTCGGCGAAGGTCCAACTGAAAAAGAATCTGCATTGAAACTCGTAAAGACTGAGGGCAGGGCATGAGTTCGCTAATTGCACATATCGTTAGCAAGTCGAAAGAACTTGCCGCTTCGGACTTGAGTCATTTTCAAGCGCCGAAAGATAAGGAATTGCGCAAAAGTGCAATTCTTTTACTGTTCGGTCATGCTACAGATGGACTAGATCTGACTTTCATTCAACGATCTTCCACCCTCAGACATCATCCTGGTCAAATCGCATTCCCAGGTGGAATGGTGGATGCAACAGACGAAAATGAAATTGCGACAGCATTACGTGAAGCTCAAGAAGAAATTGCTTTACAAACTGCCTCGATTGAAGTGCTTTGCACTTTGCCTAATTTGTTCGTCCCAGTTAGTCAGTTTGAAGTGACTCCAGTATTAGCTCATTGGCACACTCCGCATCATGTTTTCCCAAATGACTTGAGCGAGGTTGAACGGGTGGAAAGAATTCCAATTTCGGAATTAGCTGACCCATTGAACAGAGTCAATGTCCGTCATAGTTCAGGCTTTGTTGGACCAGCATTCACTGTTAGAGATTTTGTGATTTGGGGATTCACTGGGGGCCTGCTCGACCGATTGCTTTCAGTTTATGAATTTGAACAAGATTGGGATAAGTCAAAAGTTATAGATCTAGATCCCCGTTATTCGTGACTTAGTTCAATCCATCCGGGAATTGTTTTAATCCAGGCAAAAATAATGTTTGCGAATTCTTCAGGATTTTCTTCATGTGGAAAATGTCCAACGTTTGGCATCAAGTAATAATCGTATGGGCCCTGAATGTATTCGTTGTCGCGCTCAGCTGTCTCGGGTGTAATTGCACCATCAAGTTCTCCATGGATTTGTAGAACTGGAGCAGTAATCGGATTTTCCATTTTTGATTGATAAACCCGACCATCTCGACGTGGAATCGAACGCAATGCCCATCGGTGGTATTCCAATGCGCAGTGCGCACTGGCTTGACCAAGTAGTGCCGCGCGATAAACCGCTGCCGTTTCTGCATCCGGCCAATCTGAGCCCGACCACGCCCGCAAAATTCTTTCAACCTCAATACCTTCATCTTTTGTGAGTTTGTACTCTGGGTAGAAAGGAATTTGAAACGCGTAAATGTATGAAAGAGCTTTTCGTTGAACAGTGTCTTTCAGAATCTGTCGACGAAATCGTTTTGGATGCGGCATTGATACAGAAACAAGTCCGGCTACAACTTCTGGATGCATAGCTGCAACCGCCCACGCACTGATGGCACCCCAGTCATGTCCAACCAAAATTGCTTTGGTTTCACCAAGCGCAAAAATTAGCCCACGAATATCTGCAGCGATTGTCATTGGGTCATATCCATGCGGGGTGTGATCGCTGCCACCATATCCGCGTAAGTCCATTGCAACTACGCGAAAACCATTTTCACTGAATTGTGGAATTAATTTGCGCCAAGTCCACCAAAACATTGGAAAACCATGCAGAAGAATTACAAGTGGACCTTCGCCAGCTTCGACAATATGGAAACGTGCAGTGTTAGCCGCAATGTCGTGATGCTCCCAAGGGCCGACTGCGCGGATTACTGCGTCAGTTGCAGGAACTCTCAAGAATTTGAATCCAAATCGGTTCGAGTGATCGCGGCGGTGATTTCGTTTACAGATTTTTCAAAGCTGTCAGCCGCTTTGGTCGGCGCTTTTACTTTCTTCGCATTTGATTTTGCGAGGAAGAGCAAAATAACGCCAATCAGCATAAATAGACCAGCATCAATCACAAATGCAAGCCAAGTTGGAATTCCAAATTCAGCGAGGCCATAGGCGATTGCAATTATGAACAACAAACCTGAAACTAGGAAAAACATCAATGCAGTGATTAAGAAGATTGATGAGCGCAGGGCACGGCGACCAGATTCTTTAAGTTCTGCAACAGCTAAATCAATTTGATTGCGAATCAAAGTTTGAATATCAGCAATTGATTGGGCGACGAGTTCACCAAAGCGTTTTGGAGTTACTTCGGTTTGATCATCAATTGGGCTAGTCATGATGCCTCCTACAAGGCAAGGTTAGTCCGATTTGGATTTTGCCTAATCTTCACTCTTGCCGGCCGACAATCCCTGTGAAATCAGGTTCATAACCGTCGGATCTGCCAAAGTGGTTGCGTCGCCCATAGAGCGGTTTTCTGCTACATCTCGGAGCAAACGGCGCATGATTTTGCCGGAACGTGTTTTTGGTAGTTCTGGAACAACCATGATTTGGCGTGGTTTTGCAATCGGTCCAATTTCTTTTGCAACGTGATCGCGAAGTTGTTTAACTAGACCTTCACCATCTTCAACACCACCGCGCAAAATCACGAATGCGACGATTCCTTGACCTGTTGTTGAGTCGCTTGCACCAACGACAGCTGCTTCTGCAACTGCTGGATGTGAAACCAATGCGGATTCGACTTCGGTAGTAGAAATTCGATGACCAGATACGTTCATCACATCATCTACGCGACCAAGCAACCAGATTGCGCCATCTTCATCCCACTTAGCGCCATCTCCAGCAAAATAATTTCCAGTAAAGCGCGACCAATAGGTTTCCTTAAATCTTTCCTCGTCACCCCAGATACCGCGCAACATTGCCGGCCATGGTTCGGTAAGAACTAAATAACCACCTTGACCGTTTCCAACTGCCGTTGCATTGTCATCAAAAATTTCAGCACCAATTCCTGGAAGCGGACGCATTGCAGAACCAGGCTTACATGCGGTCACACCTGGAAGTGGTGAAATCATGATGGCCCCAGTTTCGGTTTGCCACCAGGTATCGACGATTGGGCAGTTGTTTCCACCAATCACTTCGCGGTACCACATCCAAGCTTCTGGATTAATTGGTTCACCAACCGAACCAAGTACTCGCAATGATTTCAAATTGTGTTTTTCAGGAAATTCATTTCCCCACTTCATGAAAGTGCGAATTGCAGTTGGTGCGGTGTAAAAGATCGAAACTCCGTACTTTTCAATGATTTCCCAGAAGCGACCCTTGTGAGGTGTATCTGGAGTTCCTTCATAAATAACTTGAGTTGCACCGTTAGCCAGTGGTCCGTAAACAATGTAAGAGTGTCCGGTCACCCAACCAATATCAGCTGTGCACCAGTAAACATCTTTTTCAGGCTTGAGATCGAAAACATTGAAATGTGTAAATGCCGCTTGGGTTAAATAGCCACCGCTAGTGTGCAAAATACCTTTTG
>JBEBBT010000158.1:0-3071 GCA_041158245.1 Actinomycetota bacterium
GCTTGCGCAACTGCAAGTCCATAACCAGGTACGAAGATAACTTTGCGTGCATAGCCAAGCATGATTGCAATGTCTTGAGGTGAACCGCTCTTAACTGGGCGGGTTTCGGCTGCGCCTGCTCCACCAGCACTAGATACAGCATTAAACGCACCAAACAAAGTGTTTGTGATTGGTCGACCCATTGCTTGTGCCATTAATTGAGTTAGCAATGTGCCTGATGCGCCAACCAAAGTTCCAGCCACGATTAGCAATACGTTTTGTAGAACATAACCAGATGCAGCTACTGACAAACCTGTAAATGCATTCAACAGTGAGATAACAATTGGAACGTCCGCGCCACCAACTGGAAGTACGAACAAGACACCAAGCAAGAGTGAAAGCCCAAGCAAGATGAAAAGTGTGGTTTCTTGCGGATCCGCAATCAGCATGACTGCAGATGCAATAGATCCGATTGCCACAAGTGGTGTAATGATTTTTCCTAGTGGAATCACAACTGGACGAGAAGTCATTAGTTCTTGAAGTTTCATAAAGGTAATGAATGAACCAGTAAATGAAACCGAACCAATTAGAACTGTGAAAACAGTAGCGGCTAGTGAAATCGGATCAATTTCGGTTCCGGCTGATTTCATATTTAAGAACTCGATAACCGAAACCAATGCGGCAGCGCCACCGCCAACACCGTTAAACAATGCAACCATCTGTGGCATTTGAGTCATTTGAACTCGTTTAGCTGCCGGCCAACCAATAGCCACACCAACCGCGATTGCGCCAATAATCAACGGCACATTTTTCATATCTGAAATGGTGAAGAAAATTGCACCTGTTGCCACAGTTGCAGCCAATGCACCAATCAAATTTCCGTTGCGAGCGGTTTTAGGAGCAGACAAACCTTTGAGGGCAAGAATGAATCCGACTGCTGTTATGAGTTCAAGAATTCGGGCGAAGTTTGAATCTAACACTTTATTCGCCCTTCTTCTTTGGTTTGAACATTTCAAGCATTCGGTCAGTCACCACGAAACCACCAACCATGTTGATAGTTGCTAGCACGATTGCTGCAACCCCAAGGCCGGTTTCAAGTGATGTGTCTGCTTGACCGGTTACCAAAATGGCACCAATCAAAACAATTCCGTGAATTGCATTTGCGCCAGACATAAGTGGAGTGTGAAGTACTGCTGAAACTTTAGAAATAACTTCAATACCCACAAAAATAGAAAGTACGAAAATTGTTAACAGCGAAATCGAATCGACCACACTGGTTGATTCAGCAGTTGCTAATAAAAGATTCATTTATGCAACATCCTTTCTGATTTCACCGTTGAGAACTACTGCACAACCGTCGATGATTTCATCTTCAACGTTTGGTGTGCCTTGTCCTTCTTTAACAAACAATTGCAAGAGTGCGTGCACGTTTGCGCTATACAAACGTGATGCGTGAACTGGAAGTTGAGATGGCACATCTTGTCCACCCCATTGGCGAATAAATCCGCCTTCGACAGGTACTTCAACAATCACACCTGGCATTGAACCTTCAACGTTTCCGCCAGTTTCAGCAGCCAAGTCGACTACGACCGATCCAGCTTTCATAGTTTTCACCATGTCTGCGGTCATCAAAAGTGGCGCTTTGCGTCCAGGAACAGCTGCAGTTGTGATGACAACATCAGCTTTTGCGATGAATGGTGTGAGAAGTTCGCGTTGACGAGCTGCACGATCTTCGGTCATTTCTTTTGCATAACCGCCGCCACCATCTAGCGCTTCAAGTTCTAGCTGAATAAAGGTTGCGCCCATTGACTTAACTTCGTCAGCAGATGCTGGACGAACGTCGTATGCAGAAACACGTGCACCAAGTCGCTTCGCAGTTGCAATTGCTTGCAAACCTGCAACACCCGCACCCAATACAACAACGTTTGCAGGTTGAACAGTTCCAGCTGCAGTCATCAACATTGGGAAGAATTTAGGAAGTAGTTCTGCCGCAACTAGAGATGCGCGATATCCAGCGCAAAGTGCTTGCGATGTAAGTGCGTCCATGGATTGGGCGCGAGAAATGCGCGGAACTAATTCAAAAGATAGTGAAGTTGCACCAGCAGCTGCTAATGCGCGAATAGCTTCTCCATCTGCAGTAGGTGCTAAGAATGAAAGAGTTACTGCACCTTTCTTTAACAATTTGGATTGTTCTGGTGTTAACGGGCGAACTGTTGCCACGATGTCTGCATCTTTAAGTGCAGATTTGATGTCTTTTGTGACAGTCACTCCTGCCGCGGAATAAAGTGAATCTGGAGCTCCGGATTTTTCACCCGCTCCAGCTTCAATGATAATTTCTAATCCAAGTGCTGAAATTTTCCCAACCAAATCTGGGACTAAAGCAACACGATTCTCGCCAGCCCGCGTTTCGCAAGGCACTACTAACTTCATGGACCTAACTCTCGTTGTTATTCACCGTAATTACGGAGAAGTCGTGTCAAATGTTTGTCGAAGATTTCGCGCATTTCACGACCTCCAGCAGAGGAAACAACTTGAACCGGTTGGCCAAATGATTCTGCTTGTTGCATTGCGACGCGTTCAGGAATGGATGGACTCAAAATTGCGCTGCGTCCGTGGATTTTTGCCATTTCCTTTTGTCGGTATTCATGTTCTTCGACAGTGCTGCGAACTCTATTGATTACAACACCTGCGAAATCTAGTTTTGGATTGTGATAACGCTTCATTTCTTTGATTGTTTCAACTGCGCGATCTACACCTTGGGCACCGAAAAATGATGGAGTAGTGACAACCACTGCTGCATCAGACACCGCTAGTGCCTCGCGAACCAATGTTCCGTGTGACGGTGGGCAGTCAAATAAAACTAAGTCATACCCTTGCAAGTATTTGAAAGCTTTTGCCAAACGTGGACGGAAAGAATCTGGTTTGTATGCGTCATGCACAACAAGATCTGGTGTGGATGGCAAAACATCAACTTCGCCTGGTTCGATTTCCCATTCACAGATAGTTAATGCCCGCTCCAAAGTTTCAACTGTTGGATCTGCAATTACATCCGCGACAGTTGCCCGCGGCTTCTTGGCAGCCAAAATTGAAGA
>JBEBBT010000159.1:0-8761 GCA_041158245.1 Actinomycetota bacterium
CCCGATTATTAGTTCGGACTCCTAGGTTTACCGCTTGTGCACCTCGAGCAAATAACTCCTGTGCTGTGGAAAGCGTAACCAAACTTCCTATTCCCTGCCGACGAGCAGATTCTGCAACCACGACTGAAGAAATAACGTAGGCGCCTGTTTGCCATTGCACGCCGGCTGCAGCACCAACAATTTCTTTATCTGCATTTCTAGCAACCACCCAAAACAGAATCTCATTGTTTCCTGGCCAAGTTGAGGAATCTGGGGCATTCAATTGCAAAAGCCGCTGAATCTCTGTGTTGCAACTGTCGTCAATTATGACACTGACATTTGTTGAAACACTCATTGGTGGGAAGGGATGTGATCTACGCATCCATGTGACATCCCGTGAATCTTGGAAGTTGAGTTGTTTAGCAATCTCAACTGGCAATGAAACTTGAGTGACAACATATCCAAGCGTCGCAGCATCATTAAGGACTTTTGCATAATTCAAAAGAGTAATTTCACCAGCCGCCGACAGCCAAAGATTTTCGCCCGTATTTGCTAAGCAAAAAACTTCATCCCCGATTTTCCAGCCCTTGATAAAAATGTATGGCATCACCATTGCCACCTGATACCAATGAGCGTGGGGTTTAAATTCTTCCCAACTGTCGAAGCGTTCCATAATCACCAAGGTCTAGGGGCGGTCAATATTGTGGCTAATCCAAGCAGCATCATTACTAGACCGCCAATTATGCGCATTCGTACTAGGCGATGTGGTGAAGATGCGAACCAATCTCGAGCAGTTCCAGCCAACAGTCCATACATGCTGTCGAAAGTGAAACCTAAAACACAAAATAAAGCACCTAGTGCGAAAAGTTGTGATGTGATGGATGCAAAATTTGTATCAACAAAGTGTGGCAAAACTGCAGCAAAGAAAACAATAACTTTCGGATTCAAAATTCCAACAACAAAACCTTGTTGAACGGTTTTTAGTTTTGTTGGCGCACTTCCCTGAACTTCAACAATTGAAGCGGCTGTTGAAACTCGATGTCGAATTGCGTCAAGGCCAAGCCAAATGATGTATGAGCCACCCAAGATCTGTACTAATGAATAAAGCAGTTCTGATCTTTGCAGAATTGGCCCGAGGCCTAAAGCCACTCCAAGGCTTAAAAAGAAAACCCCGATTGTGTTGCCAAGCACTGTTAAAACTGCAATCGTGCGGCCCCAGGAAATGGCACGAGCTATTGTGAATAAAACGCTTGGGCCTGGAATCAAAATAATTGCCATGGCCGAAATTACGTACGGCACTAAGTGTTGCGGGGCAATCAATCGAACTCCCTTGATATACCCCTAGGGGTATACTTAAATCGTGTTAGAAGTTTATGCCAGCGAAATAAAAAGCTTTTCAAGCTTTTCCATGGCTTCAGTGTCACTAGCCTTACCAGTCACACAAGACTTCAAGCCACCTGCAACTAATCGGAAAGAAGCTTTATCCATGGCTTTACGAACAGCAGCCAACTGGGTGACGACGTCCGCACAGTCGCGGCCTTCCTCAAGCATTCGAATCACGCCACCAATTTGGCCTTCAGCGCGCTTTAGTCTCTTGATTACTTCATCGGTGGTTGGTTCATCTAGTTCCATTTTGCCCTCCAAAACTTATCCAAAGTCTACCCCTAGGGGTATTGCCATCAAGGAGTTAATGTGAAGTCTGCGATCAAAGTTGCAATCATTGGTGGAGTGGCTGGCGGCATGTCAGCTGCTACTCGTCTTCGCCGATTGGATGCGAAAGCAGAAATTACGGTTTTTGAACGCAGCAACTACGTCTCTTACGCAAACTGCGGTCTTCCCTACTTCCTAGGCGGGGTAATTGATGAACGCGACAACTTGTTACTGCAAACTCCGGAATCACTCCACGCTCGGTTTCAACTTGATGTTCGAGTAAATCATGAGATTACAAATATAGACCGAGCGAATAAAACTCTTAGTGGTAAAAATCGATTGACTGGTGAAGAGTTCAACCATCAGTATGACTTCCTGATTTTGAGTCCGGGCGCTTCTGCGATTAAGCCACCAATCTCTGGAATAGAAAATGCTTACACGTTGCGAACTGTGGAGGATGTTGATCAACTCGTAGGCAAGGTCTCAAAGAATCCAAAACACGTGACAGTGATTGGCGCTGGTTTCATTGGGGTAGAAACCGCAGAAAACCTTCGGCATCGTGGAATTGAAGTTTCTTTGATAGAAGCAGCACCGCAAGTTTTGGCACCACTGGACATTGAACTTGCAAACCTAGTTGCAAAAGAAATTCGAAATAACAAAGTTGATCTGCATCTATCGGCAGCAGTGACAGAAATATCGCCAAACAGTGTCACTTTAAACAACGGTAAAACTATCGCAACTGAATTGGTGATTTTGGCAATCGGTGTGAAACCTGAAACTTCTCTAGCTTTAGCCGCAGGTTTAGAAATAGGTCCACGAGGCGGCATCAAAGTAAATGAATATCAACAAACATCCGATGCGAGCATTTATGCAGTTGGCGATGCTGCCGAAAAGATTGATGCCCTTGATCAATCCTCAACACTTATTCCGCTCGCAAACATTGCCAATCGCCACGGCAGAGTTGTCGCTGACCATATATGCGGGCATTCAGTGCGACCAGTGGAAGCAATTGGCTCTGCCATAGTAAAGGTTTTTGATTTAACAGTAGCTACCACTGGTTGGAATGAACGCAAACTAAGAATTGCAGGTAAGAAATTCCAAGCCATTCACACACATCCGGGATCTCACGCCGGCTACTACCCCGGTGCTGAAAGTATGCACATAAAACTAATTTTCGATCCAATTACTGAACTAATTCTCGGAGCACAAGCCGTTGGAAAAGATGGTGTGGACAAGAGAATCGACGTGATTGCAACAGCCATGCGAGCCGGGATGAAAGTAAGCGAATTAGCTGATTTAGAACTTTGCTATGCGCCACCATTTGGATCAGCCAAAGATCCAATCAACATGCTTGGCTATATTGCTGACAACATCATCAATGGAAACAGTAAAACTGTTCAGTGGTACGAGGTCTCAGAACTTCAACAAAGTGGCGCAATGGTGATTGATGTCAGAACTCAAAACGAATTTGACGCCGGACATATTCCAGGTGCGGTAAACATTCCAGTGGACGAATTACGTGAACGATTAAATGAGATTCCAAACGGACAGTTGGTCATTAACTGCCAGGTTGGACAACGCGGTCACACTGCTACGATGCTTTTGAATGAACTTGGTTATTCAGCATCCAACCTTGATGGCGGATACATCACTTGGAGCGATGCACAAATCGCATAAGGTTTCGCCGTGGCGATTTTGATTGACTTTCCGTATTGGCCAAGATGGGACCGAATGTGGTGTCATTTAGTCAGTGATGAATCACTTGAGGAATTGCATGAATTCGCACGCGAACTAGGAATTCCAGAACGGGGATTCGGTGGAGATCACTATGACGTGCCCTCGGAATACCGTGAAAAAGCAATAGCGCTTGGTGCAATCGAAACCGATTCAAGAGAAATTGTTCGCAGACTAAAGGCCGCTGGCTTGCGTAAAAGAATTCACCATCAGCCTTAATTATTTATAGCGTTTTGAAATTTTCTTTTCAACAATAAATGTATAAACCGGAATGGTTCCAGCAAGAATATTCAAAATAAGTTCTTTGTAGCTCCACTTGGCTTTTAGGCCTAGGTCGATGGTTACCAATATGTAAACCATAAAAATCCAGCCGTGCGCCATCCAGCCATACGAGATCCAGGCATCTTGATGCCCAAAAACATACTTCAGTGGAAGTCCGACAAACGACATCACCGCTAGCACTGAACCTGTAAATAGTGCCATGAAACGGTAACGAGAAACTGCTGCGTGAAGTTCTCGTAATTTGAATGCGTCGTTCATTAAGTCTCCTCTATTGAGTTAAGTCTATTCTGAATTCTGTTCGCGCAACTCGTCAGTCACAAACCGGCTATATAAAAATATTGTGAAAGCCGCGAAGATCCACCATTGCCAAGCGTAAAAAAGATTTCGAATGTCAATTCCAACCGGCGGCAAGACAATCAGTTCTTTTGGCACGTCGCGAGTTACTAATAAATATCCATCACGCACATTCGATTGCCAACGAATCACAAGATCATCTGTATTAATTGCTTTTACGGTTTTTGGTGGTTTGTAAGTTGCTGGAAGTTGTTTGAAATCCTGTGCTGGTTGGATTCTTGCAGTCCAACTTGCACCGCCAGATTGCAATTCACAATAATCAGCGACACTTGCAATTGCAATGAGTGAATCGTCTGGCAACCTAATTGCTGCCACATTCCAATCAATTCCTTGAGATGGAATTACATTCTTAAATGTTTGATTACAAATTAGTTGGCCAGATACTTCAACTTCTTGGCCGTAGTAATTTTCGGGAACGTATTGACCTAATTTTGAAACCTTTTCGATTTTTATAGATCTAGCTTTGAGAATTTGAGCTTCAACATCGGCTCTATAGGCCCTCGAGTACTGCCAGACTCCCAATGCGGCAGTGACCACAAGTGCAAATAGCGCAAGGAAAGTTGCAATTAGAATTCGCAATGTCGTGCGAGACATGAATCTATTCTTTGTCTTCGAATTTCTTGTCTAGTCGCTTGAGCCTCGAATTCATATTGCGCCAAAGCAAAACTACAGCGACTGCCATTCCAAAAAAGAAAACCCCGCCAATCCAACCAGCAGTGAAATTATCGATTGGGACTTCAGAAATATCGACTGGATCGGCTAGATTCATTTCAACTCCGTAAGCAGGTGAGAAGCCAATTTTGCTCCTTGTCGAGAGACTTCGCTCAGTTAGGGGTAAATTCCACCCTGACTTGGAGGTGGAAGTGGCTGTATCGCGTTCCACCGTTCCAAAAGAGCTGCATGAGAGGTACGGGCTCAAGCCTCGAAACCCACTTATTCTCATTTCCACTTGGACTGTTGCATTGGCGGTTTTCGGATTCTTATTTATTCAAATTAATAGTGGGCAGCAGGCAGATGTTGAGACTCGGCTAATTTCCTGGGAAGTAAAAACTGCCAATCGAGTGGAAATCAATTGGACGGTTTATCAATCAAGTAATTTGCCGGTCTATTGCGTTTTGAAGGCACAAGACTCTGATCAATTTGATGTTGGATTTGCAATTTTTAAAGCAACTGAAACTCAATCAATTCCACAATTCACCCAGGTCTTAAATACGAACGCTGAAGCCTTTGCGGTAATCACACCAACTTGCGAATTAGAACCTGAAGCACTCCTCGGTTCGCATTTTCGCCCTGGCTTGCTGCCCCCTGCTCAAGATTCCCCACTATTCGCACCATGGCAGTGGAATTCCTAAAGGTTGCTACCTTTACCCACTAATTTGCAAGGAGTTTCTATGACTGAACACACCACCTGGCTCACTCAAGCAGCTTACGACCGCCTTCAAGCCGAACTTGATGAGCGCAAAGGACCGGTACGCGAAGAAATCACCAAGCGCATAGTTGAAGCCCGTGAAGAGGGCGACTTAAAAGAAAATGGCGGCTACCACGCAGCTCGTGAAGAGCAAGGCAAAAACGAAGGTCGTATCTCCCACTTAGAGAATTTATTGAAGCATGCAAAAGTTGGTACTCCAGAAGTGCCAGACGGAGAAGTCCATGTTGGTCGCGTTGTGACCGTAGATTTTGGAACCGGCGACACTGATACTTACTTAATCGGATCTGCGGAAGAAGCAAGTCATTCAACAATTTCTGTCATTAGCCCAACCTCACCTCTTGGGCAAGCGTTAATCGGTAAGCGCATTGGCGATGAAGTGAGTTACGAATTGCCTAATGGTCGAATTGCAAATGTAGTTTTGGTTGACGTCCAAAACCACTGATGAAAAATCCATTAGAAGCACTACGAAATCGAGTACCACTTCTGCGCGAGTTGCCAGTTGAAGTAACTGCAGTAAGTATGGTGGCTTTTTGTGTTGCTTTAGGTTTTGGAATTGTTGCACCAGTTATTCCAGCTTTCGCTCGTGAGTTTGGTGTCAGCGCATTCGCGGCAAGTTCTGTGGTTTCGGTCTTTGCTGGAATGCGATTAGCAGGTGCACCGCTTGCCGGAAAATTTGTGGACTTAATCGGAGAGCGCCGCACACTTTCTTTCGGTTTAGCAATTGTTTCAATAAGTTCATTTACCGCAGGTCTTTCGCAAAACTTCTGGCAGCTTCTAGTTCTACGCGGACTCGGCGGACTAGGAAGCGTTGCATTCTCTATCGCTTCAATGGCTGTAATCATCAGAGTGGTAGAACCGGGGCTGCGAGGCCGAGCTTCAAGTGCTTGGTCTGGTGGTTTTTTGCTAGGTGGATTGGCAGGTCCGGCAGTTGGCGGCATCTTTGCAGCTATTTCACTTCGAGCTCCATTCTTTGTGTATGCAGTAACGCTGGTATTTGCAAGTTTGGTTTCATGGTTCACACTTCGAAATGCACATCTGACCGAAAGTGTTGCTACCACCGACGAAGTTGGAACTTGGAAAGATGTTTGGAAAGCATTTAAGAATCGCGCCTATGCAGCCGCAGTTGGAGTGAATTTTTCAAATGGTTTTGTGCGAATGGGAATCTTGAACGCGATTGCCCCGCTATTTGTCGTCGAGGCTTTGAATAGCGATGTCAGTCTTGCAAGTACCGGATTTTTGTTCAGTGCGATTGGTCAATTCATCTTGATTTCCAAAGCTGGAAGATGGGCAGATTCAATTGGTAGAAAGCCAATCTTGATTGCTGGAACATTACTTTCAGGTCTTGGCATGATCACCATGGGTGGAATTGAAAATATCTCAGCGTATTTCCTTGCAATGTTCGTGCTTGGA
The DNA here is from genome assembly GCA_041158245.1 of Actinomycetota bacterium. Lineage (GTDB taxonomy): Bacteria > Actinomycetota > Actinomycetes > S36-B12 > UBA5976 > JAFMIT01. Next base: position 6,839 of record JBEBBT010000159.1, read on the forward strand.
GTAGCCGGAGCATTTTTGTCATCTGCAACCCCAGCTGTTCTTGGCGATGCAACTGCCGGACAACCTCGAGGACCAGTGATCTCTGCATTCCAAATGTCATCTGACCTTGGCGGAATTTTTGGGCCAGTGTTCGGTGGATGGCTATTGGACTTTGCTACTCGTAATTATGGTGAAGCACATGCTTTTGAAGTGCCTTTTATTGTCGGTGGCTTAATCGCTGCAAGCGCAGTTATTTTGGTTCTGCGAATGAAAGAAACGTTGATTAAAGTTCCCCCGACAAAGGATGCGTGATGGCAAAAACTATTTACCTTGGTATGGGTTGCTTTTGGGGTGCCGAAAAAAAGTTTTGGTCCCTTCCAGGTGTAATTGAGACTTCTGTCGGGTATCAAGGCGGCCATACAGAAGATCCAACATACAAAATTGTTTGCGCAGGTGGCACTAACCACATTGAAATCGTAAAAGTTGTTTATGACGAAACTGTAATTCCAACTAGGGAAATCTTGCGAGTGTTTTGGGAAAATCACGATCCAACCCAAGGTAATCGTCAAGGTGGCGACATTGGCGCGCAATACCGAAGCGCACTTTTGTGGACTGACGAAGAGCAAGCCGCTGAATGTGAGAAAACTGCCAAAGAGTTTGGTGACATTCTCGCTCAAAATGGCTTAGGCCCAATAACCACTCAAATTGAATCAGCAGCCAACCATAAATACTGGCTAGCTGAGGAATATCATCAGAAATATTTAATCAAGAATCCAAATGGTTATGACTGCCATGCACACACTGGATATTTCTTACCGAAGGATTAATCACTAAGAGTCGGTTATTCACTCAAAGACTTGGCAATGCTGATTGCAATTCCATCAAGAATATCTTGCTCGCTAACCACAATGGAATCCACATTTAACCTTTTAACAATTCGGTCTAACACCAATGCACCTGCGCCAATGACGTCTACTCGACCTGGATGCATGTAAGGAAGTGCGGCCCTTTGCTCTCTGGTCATTGCCAAAAACTTTTCAGATGTGCGATGTATAGATTGCGCGGAAATTACACTCCCGTGAATCGCATCTCGATCATATTTATCAAGACCTAAAGCCATCGCAGCCACTGTAGTAACAGAACCAGCAAGTCCAATAACTGTGACAGCCTTTTCGAGTGGCACAACTTCAGCCGCTTGCGAAATTGCGTCTTCAATGTCCTGGACGGCCGCCGCAATTGAAGTCTCTGTGGGCGGATCCTGATTCAGGTGCCTTTCGGTCATGCGGACACAACCAATGTTCACAGATTTCGCAAAATCTGGTTTGTCACTTCCGAGCACAAATTCAGTTGAGCCCCCACCAATATCTAAAACTAGATACGGACCTGGGAAGTTTTTTGCGAGTGCGAAAGTTGCGCCTGCAAATGAAAGTTCTGCTTCAGTTTCACCACTGATTACTTCTAGGTCACATCCGAGTCGAGCTTTCACACCTCGCGCAAACTCTTCACGGTTTGAAACATCGCGGGATGCGGATGTCGCAATAAAACGTAACGCCTGCACTTCATGAGTTTTAATCAATTCAGAATATTCATCGCATGCAGCAAAAACACGGGCTAGAGCCGCATCGCTAAATCGTCCGGTTGCGTCTACGCCCTCACCAAGCCGCACAATAATCATTCGCCGAGTTATTTCAGTGAGATTTCCATTTTCATCAATCCGAGAAATCAATAACCTAATCGAATTTGTGCCGCAATCTATTGCTGCAATATTTGTCATTCAACTTCTCCATTTAGACATGAATGGTCTGCCCAGTCTTCAAGCATTTCCAAGGCCAAATCTCCAATTGGATTAACTCCAGGGCCCTTTGCCAAGGAATGTCCAATCAAAACATGTAGACATTTAACGCGGTTTGGCATTCCACCAGCGGATATATCTTTTATTTCTGG
>JBEBBT010000160.1:0-16578 GCA_041158245.1 Actinomycetota bacterium
CAAATTTGATTGAACTTTATAAGTGGGTTCGTGCTTTTTAACCCAACTAATAACTGGGTAAGTTATTGGCAGAAGCGCAACTTCAAGAAGTGTTTTGTAGACATAACCGGTGATCACGTAGTTGAAGAATTCGGCGCCAGTAAGAATTCCATAGAAAGCTATAGTGCAAAAGACCAATGTGTCAGCGAATTCTCCAACTACAGTCGATCCAATTAAGCGCACCCACAAGTACTTCTCTTTGGTTCGTTCTTTTATTTTTATTAAGACATATGAATTTAGAAGTTGTCCAACTAAGAACCCGCAAACACTTGCCAACACTATTTGTGGCACAAATCCCAAGATATTTTCAAATGATGACTGAAACTCCCAGCCTTCAGCTGCTGGGGAGACTTGAACTACTAAAAAGGTAACTGCAGCCAAAATAGCCATGGCAAAACCGAGCAAGATTGCTCGGCGAGCGGCTTTCCATCCGTAAACCTCGCTCAAGACGTCACCAAGAATGTAAACCAGCGGGAATAGAAAAGCACCGCCATCAGCAATAAATGGGCCAACCGCAATTAACTTCACAGCGCCTATATTTGAGATCAGCAAAATTCCAGTGAACAAAGCGACGATAGTTGGGTAGTAACTTTTAACTTCTTGAGCAAACTTTGGTGAATCTTGATTTACCATGTTCAAGCATCTTCTCCTGGCAGACCATCCATAATTTTTCGCTGCATTGCTGGATCAAGGGCCTCGAAAACTTTACGGGAGATTTCCCCTAGTTTTGCAAAATCTTCAGTTGAAAGTACGTCCACTAAATGATTACGAACACTTTCAACATGATCTGGTGCAGCTGCTACCAGTTTTTCATAGCCTTCTTTGGTAAGTATTGCGTTGTAGCCGCGTTTGTCATTTTCGCAAACAGTTTTTGTGACTAAACCAGCAGAAATCATGCGATCGATTTGATGGGTTAAACGCGAGCGGCTAGACATGACCCGGTCAGCCAATTCGCTCATTCGTAGGCAGTGATCAGTTGCCTCTGAAAGTCTCACCAAGATTTCATAGTCACTCAGGGTTAAATCATGCTTTTCTTGAAGGTCTTTTGAGAATTGCTCTGGAAGCACAATTGCAACGGACAGAAACGAGCGCCAATTGCGTTGTTGTTGTACGTCTAACCATTTGACCATGAATGGAGTTTATCCTTCAGATTAATTGCTAGTTAGGTCCCAAATTCGAACTCCACCAAGAAGTCCGGCTGTGTTGCTCACAATAGATACATTTTCCGGAAGATTTACATCAGTAAGGTATTTTGAATTTCCGCCACCAATGTGCAGGTGATCGAAGAATAAGAATCCTTCATAAGCAGAAATAGCTTTCAAAACTCTCTTAGCCCAACGATCATTGCCGATTTCTTTGCGGACCACGTTTCCAAGCTGTTGTTCGAAAGTTTCACCTTTGCGAAATGGAGCATGACCGAGTTCTAAATGGGGAAGTAGATTGCCATTTAAGAACAAAGCACCGCCAACCCCAGTGCCTAGTGTCATTACAAATTCAAAACCTTTACCGGTGGCTACAGCACAACCTTGAACGTCGGCATCGTTTGCGACGCGAACTGGCTTTTTGAAAGACTTTTCTAAAGCATCCTGAAGATCAAAACCAATCCAAGCTGCCCGAAGGTTTTCATCTTCTGGGCCACCGTAGGAACTCCTACTAAATGCGATCGCCAAGTGAACAACACCTTCACGGACTAAACCTGGAAATCCAACAGAGATTCGGTCGTACTTGCCAATGCCATCGGTCAATTTATGAAGAGATTCGATGAGTTTTTCGGGTGGGTTTGGGTAAGGCGTTTTAATTTTGATTCTTTCTGTGACCATATTTCCATTGTCATCACAGATGGCCGCTTTTAGGCCAGTTCCACCGATATCTATACAAAGCGTCCGGGTCATGCTGTTGTTAAAACCTCCGCACCATTTTCAGTTACCACCAAAGTGTGTTCAAACTGAGCACTTCGTTTGCGATCTTTGGTAACAACTGTCCAGTTGTCTGGCCACATATCCCATTGGTAAGTTCCTAGGGTGAGCATAGGCTCAATTGTGAAAGTCATTCCGACTTCCATGATTGTGTCAAAGTTCTCATCATCAAAGTGGGGAATAATTAAGCCGCTATGAAAAGTGGTTGAAATTCCGTGACCGGTGAAATCTCGCACAACCCCGTAATCAAATCTTTTTGCATAGGCTTCAATTACCCGACCGATTACGCTGATTGGTCGGCCAGGCATCACTGCTTTAATGGCTCGATTCAAAGATTCGCGTGTTCTTTCAACCAACAGTCTGGATTCTTCATCCACATTGCCGGCTAGGAAAGTTGCATTTGTATCCCCGTGAACTCCATTTATGTAAGCGGTGATGTCGATATTCACGATATCTCCATCTTGTACAACAGTTGAATCTGGAATCCCATGACAAATTACCTCGTTTATTGAAGCGCAAAGACTTTTAGGGAAACCTCGATATCCAAGGGTGGACGGGTAGGCACCGTGATCACACAAAAATTCATGCCCAATCACATCGAGTTCATCTGTGGTAATGCCTGGAACTATGTGCTTGCCAACTTCCGCCATTGCTTTTGCTGCGAGCCGTCCAGCGATGCGCATCTTTTCAATTGTTTCAGGGGTTTGCACGTCTGAACCTGAGTGTTGAGCGGGAGCCTTTTTGCCAACATATTCAGGGCGAACTATATGAGGTGGAACTTTTCGCATTGGAGAGATTACGCCGGGCACAAGATTCACGGGACAAATGTAATTAGTAACTAGATGGAACTTCGAACTGGATAATTTTGCAAATGAAAAAGGCCCGCACTTTCGTGCGAGCCTTTTTCTAAAAAAGGACTATGCCTTCTTTGCAGCCTTGCGTGCTGGACGCTTTGCAGCTTTGCGCTTTGGAGCAGCCTTGCGAGCCTTCTTAGCGACTTTCTTTGCAGCCTTCTTAGGAGCAGCTTTCTTAGCAGTCTTACGTGCTTTCTTTGCAGCCTTCTTAGGAGCAGCTTTCTTTGCAGCTTTCTTAGCAGCCTTCTTAGGAGCAGCCTTGCGAGCTTTCTTTGCAGCCTTCTTTGGTGCAGCCTTCTTAGCAGCTTTCTTAGCAGCCTTCTTTGGTGCAGCCTTCTTTGCTGTCTTACGTGCTTTCTTAGCAGCCTTCTTAGGTGCTGCAGCTTTCTTAGTAGCCTTCTTAGCTACTTTCTTAGCGCCAGCTTTTTTAGCTGGAGCCTTCTTTGCGGTTTTTTTGGCAGCCGCCACTTTGCCTCCCTGAATCGTGATACCAATTCTTTTCTTGGCATCTAGTGGCAAACGCTTGCACATTTTTTCGATTCTGCAAAGTATTTTTGTGTCTTTCCTGAAAAAACTTTTTTTAGGTGATAGTGCAATCAACTTTGTTTCTTAAGAAAAAACTGCAAATTTTTTGCAAAAAAACTTAAATGATCATGATAATTTTTCAAAAATAGAGAGAATTTTTTAATTGTGGAATTTTGTGGAGTAAATTACAAAAAACATAATTTTGTGAGTAAATTTCTGTGGAAAACTGTGAATTACGCAGTTTCTCCACGCGCAGATCGCTCTGAAATTGCATATTCATTTGTGCGAGTATCGAAATTCCATAATTGCTTTAAACCACGACCAACAGCCACCGATCCAGCGCTACAAATAATTCCACCAGAAATTAGCGACACGCGGAGAGAAAATAGTTGCGCAACGAAATTTGATCGAATTTGGCCAAGTTGTGGACCAATGCTGTACGACAACATTTCAATGCCGCCAAGTCTTCCGCGCATTGAAAGTGGAATTGTTGTGTTCCAAATCAACATTCTGAAAAGTCCACTGATCATGTCTGCGCAACCTGCAATCAATAATCCAAACAATGCGAAATAAATATTTGGAGCGAGGCCGGTCAGTGCCATTGCTAATCCCCAAACTGTTGCTGCTAAAACAATTGCTTTTCCTTGGTGATGAATTTTGGCTGTCCAACCTGATGTCGCGGATGCAATAAGTGCGCCGACAGACATGGATGCATAAAGTAAACCGAGCGACCAAGGTGCATCGAATTCAATTGCCATAAATGGAAATAGTGCGTTGGGAAATGCGAGCACCATCGCGATGATGTCAATCGAGTATGTGCCCAGCAAATCTGGTCGACTCTTTGCGTAGTTGAAACCAGAAAACATCATTTTCACGTCAATCGGTTCTTTGGTGCTTTCAGCAGCCTTGGCTGACATTTTCAAGAAAAGAAATGTGGCGATTAAGTAGGTGAAGGCATCGATGCCGTATGCGAAAGCTGGCCCGGCAGTAGCTGCAATAAAACCACCAAGCGATGGTCCAACAATGCTGCCGAAATTCCAGCGCAATGAATTCACAGCAGATGCCGAAGTTAAGAGTTCTGTTGGAACCACCTGCGGTAAAAGTGCGCCAAGACTTGGTCGCTGAATTCCATCTAATACTGCATATAGAAAAGTGACTGTATAAATCACCATGACTTTAGGTTCATCGGAAAGTGCATTGATCAGCAAAATGGTGGTGGCCAGTCCCAATCCAAGTTCCGTTAGTACGACAACTTTCTTGCAATTCATTGAATCCGCAATGGCGCCGCCCCAAATTCCAAAGACAATCAACGGTCCAATTTCAATAAGTCCAATGATGCCTACTGCAACGTATGACTTTGTGATTTGGGCTATCTGCAGTGGGGCAGTTACATAAGTCAGCATCGAGCCAAACATAGAAATACTTCCAGCCCCAAACATCAGTCGAAAGTCTCGATGTTTGAAAGCTGCTAAATCAATGCTGAATAGTTTGCGGAGCACTGGCTGATTATTTAACGGTGATAAGAGTGCGAATCATCAGGGTAATCGCCGGATTGCACATCAGCCGCCCAACTCGAAACTGCATCAGTAATTGTGCTTTTTAGATCAGCGTATGGCTGTACAAACTTTGGGGTATGACCAGAAAGGGCGCCAACTAGATCTTGCCAAACCAAAACTTGAGCGTCAGTTGAATTTCCTGCACCAATACCAATCACTGGAATTTTTAGGTTCGCCGTTACTTCGGCTGCCAACTCAGTTGGCACTACTTCTAAAACTATGGCGAAAGCACCGGCTTTTTCGAGATCAATTGCGTCCAAAATTAGACGATCCCCAGCATCTCCCTTACCTTGAACAACATAACCACCAAATTGATTTACAGATTGCGGGGTAAGGCCAAGGTGGCCCATCACTGGAATACCGTTTGCCACTAGCGCTTTAACTTGTGGCAAGACATGAGCTCCGCCTTCAAGTTTTACCGCATGCGCTCCGCCTTCTTTGATGAAGCGAACTGCAGTTGCAATTGCTTGCTCATTAGATTCTTGATATGTGCCAAAAGGTAAGTCGGCAATCACAAATGCATGTTTGCTCGAACGAACCACGGCTTTCACAAGAGGCAAAAGGTCATTTACTTCAATTGGAATAGTGTTTTCATGTCCAAACATCACCATTGCCGCCGAATCCCCAACTAGCAAGGCCGGAATTCCAGCCTCTTCAAATAGTTTGGTAGACCAAGCATCATAAGCAGTGAGCATTGCCCACTTTTCATTACGAGATTTCGCTGCTTGAAAGTCGCGAACGGTAAATCGCGAACCTTGCATAGGTTTGAACATTTTTATTACTCCAGTCTCGAGTCCATATAGGTACCCGGATCGTTAGCAATATGAATTGCTGGGCTGAGTGTGTCAGAGGTGGCTGGTTACTCGCAGGTCAGCAAAAATGCGCTCAGCGTTTTTCATCCCAAGCGCTGGTAATTGGCAAACGGCGGTCACGGCCAAAGGCACGCTTTGAGATTTTGGTGCCTGGTGGATATTGCCGGCGTTTGTATTCAGCTCGATCAACCATTTTGATTACACGGTCTACAAGATCTTGCGAAAAGCCCATTTCGATTAATTCTTTACTGCCTAAGTCTTCTTCGACATAAGCATCAAGTAGTTTGTCGAGTAATTCGTAATCTGGAAGTGAATCTGAATCTTTTTGGCCAGGACGTAGTTCGGCACTTGGTTCTTTTGTAATTGAGTTTTCAGGAATTGGTGCGACTTTACTTTGGGTTATTGCAAGGCGATTGCGCCACTTTGCCATTTCCCAAACGATTGTTTTCGGTACGTCTTTAATTGGCGCAAAGCCTCCAACTGCATCGCCATAAATTGTTGAATACCCAACCGCTAATTCGCTCTTGTTGCCAGTCGCTAATACCAAATGTCCTTCTTGATTGCTTAAAGCCATCAAAGTAACACCACGAGCGCGAGCTTGGAGGTTTTCAGCTGCTAGTCCTGTTAGTGGAATTGCACTTTCATATGCCGCTACAAAACTTTCAATAGCAATGGTTCGAAAATCTATTCCTAAACGGTTTGCTAGGTCTTGCGCATCTGATTTTGAATGATCAGAGGAATATTTGGATGGCATCGAAATGCCAAAAACATTTTCTGGTCCTAGTGCATCTACCGCAATGGTTGCTACTAATGCTGAATCGATGCCACCTGACAATCCAAGAATGACGGACTTAAATCCATTTTTCTTCACGTAATCTCGCAAGCCCACCACAACAGCTGCGTATTGGGTTTGGATATCAGAAATTGCTGGTGCGATGTTTGGTTTTAATGGCGTGTAAGTTTTAAAAGGCCATTCGCTGATGATGGAAACTTCAGTTCCATCGCTCAAAACTTTATTGGTATTGGCGGCCGGTAAATCCAAATCTAAAGTGAGCAGACCTTCTTCAAACATAGGAGCACGTCCAAGAAGTTCGCCTTTTTCATTGACCACAATTGAGTCACCGTCAAAAACTAATTCATCCTGGCCGCCCACCATGTTTACGTAGGCGAGTGATGCATTTGCTTCCTTGGCCCGGCGACTGACAAGTTCCAATCGGGTGTCATCTTTATTAACTTCATAAGGTGAGCCATTGATTACTAGCAACAAGCCGACGTTTTGTTTCGCCACTCTGGCAACTGGACCACCTTCTTGCCAAAGGTCTTCACAGATCGCAAGTGCAATATCGGCGCCACCAACGCGAATTACGGCTGATTTGTCTCCGGGCACAAAGTTTCTAAATTCATCAAAGACACCATAGTTTGGTAGGTGATGTTTGGAATAATCGACAATCACTTTGCCTTGATGCAAAACACTTAAGGTATTTGCAGGACTACCTTTTGGTTTTCCGAGGCGAAATGAATTTGAATCATGTGTTGAAAGGTGGCCGACTACCACCACCAAATCTCCCAAACCATCAGCAAGCAGTTGAGCCGCCAATTCGCCGACCGCATCACTGCTAGCCTGTTGGAAAGATTCACGTAGAGCCAGGTCCTCAATTGGGTATCCAGTCAACATCATTTCTGGAAATGCGACCACGTGAGCTGCGGCATCTGCTGCTTTCCTGCACCAGGCACGGACCATGCGTGAATTGCCAGAAATATCGCCAACAGTGGGGTTGACTTGGGCAAGAGCCAAACGGATTTGAGGCATGGGCCAAGAGTAATCAGCCAAATTGGTGTGGACTTGTCACATTGCCGTAACACAAGCGAGGCAAGATTGCTTCTAGGAGGCCACCATGGATAAGCAAACCGAATTCGTCTTGCGCACTATTGAAGAGCGAGACATTCGTTTCATTCGACTTTGGTTCACAGATGTTTTAGGAACATTGAAGTCTGTTGCAATCGCACCTGCCGAACTTGAAGGCGCATTTGAAGAAGGTCTTGGCTTTGATGGTTCAGCCATTCAAGGTTTTGCGCGAGTTCATGAAGCTGACATGCTTTTGGTTCCAGACCCTTCAACTTTCCAGGTGCTTCCATGGCGCGGAGATGTGAATGCGGTTGCAAGAATTTTCTGTGACATCCACATGCCTGATGGAACTCCATCATTTGCAGATCCACGCTATGTCTTAAAGCGCGCTCTTTCAAAAGCAGCCGACATGGGTTTCACTTTTTATACCCATCCAGAAATTGAATTCTTCTTATTCAAAGATATTCCTGAACCAGGGCAACCACCGATTCCTATTGATTCGGTTGGTTACTTCGACCATTCACCGCAAGGAATTGGGTACGACTTTAGGCGCTCAGCAATCACCATGCTTGAAGCAATGGGCATCAGTGTCGAGTTTTCTCATCACGAAGGTGCACCTGGACAACAAGAGATTGATTTGCGATACGCGGACGCATTAACAACCGCAGATAACATCATGACTTTCAGAACTGTCATCAAAGAAGTTGCACTTGAACATGGCGTATATGCATCATTTATGCCAAAACCATTTTCACAATATCCAGGTTCTGGAATGCATACTCACATGTCACTTTTTGAAGGAGATAGAAATGCATTCCATGAGCCAGGTGCTCCATATCAACTAAGCAAAGTTGGTAGATCATTTGTTGCAGGTTTACTAACTCATGCACCTGAAATCACTGCAGTGCTTAACCAATGGGTCAATTCATACAAACGACTTGCAGGTGGTGGTGAAGCGCCAGCACACATTTGCTGGGGTCATAACAATCGTTCGGCATTAATCCGCATACCAATGTACAAACCTGGCAAAGGCCAAAGCACCAGAATTGAAATTCGTTCACTTGATAGTGCAACAAATCCATACCTTGCTTTTGCAGTATTGCTGAATGCTGGACTTCGCGGAATTGAACAAGGTTATGAACTGCCGCCGGGTGCTGAAGATGATGTTTGGTCGTTGACTGATTCAGAAAGAGCTGCACTCGGTCTAAAACAATTGCCAACAAGTTTGAATCAGGCGATTGCAGTCATGGAGAAGTCGGAGTTGGTAGCTGAAACCCTGGGCGAACATGTTTTTGACTTTTTCTTGCGAAACAAGCGTGCTGAGTGGGATGAATATCGCAAACAAGTAACACCTTACGAGTTATCTAAGCATCTGCCAATCCTCTAGATTTCACTCATGGCTTTGGATGAAGACGGTCGGCTCAATTCCGTTGAGGCGAAATTTGCAAAGCTCGGCTTTGCCAATCCCAAAAAAGCCGCTCTGGCACTCGCTGAATATCCAGAATTGCTTGGGCATTCTCAATTAATTGATGAGTTTGGTTTAGCAGCCGATCCAGACCTAGCGCTTAGTGCGACTATTAATTGGTTTTTGAATGCTTCGGAAAAATTACAAAGACTTTGGCTAGATGATGCTGGAGCTAGAAATCGCTGGTTAACAGTTGTTGGATCTTCTGAAGCATTTGGTTTGCATTGCGCTAAACATGCCGAGTCAATGTCTATCTTTTTAGAAGAAGGCCTTTGGAAAAATATCGGAAATCGTTCAGAAGTTATCACTCGACTACTCAACTCGGTAGAAGCCGAAATCATTGATGGAAGATTCGTTGCAAAGAATGATGATGAAGCAACGCTAATCGCCTTACGAATCGCATATCGAACAGAAGTAATCGCTCTTGCAATTCGAGATTTATGTGAAGTTGATGAATTGGCGGTAGTTGCAGAGAGACTTTCATATATTGCAGATGGAGTGATTGAGGCCGCTTTAGCAATTGCTTGGAGATCTGTAAATCCAGGAAAGCCAAAATCTGAATTAGCCGTAATCGCGATGGGTAAAACTGGTGGGCGAGAACTTAATTACATCAGCGATGTTGATGTGATTTATGTTGCGCGGCCATTTGAAGACGATCCTGACTTTATCGATGAAGCCACCCGGGTTGCTTCTCGCATGATGCAAGTATGTGAAGCCCCAACTAGTGAAGGAATGATTTGGCAAGTTGACCCAAACCTTCGACCAGAAGGTAAAGCTGGCGCACTCGTGCGAAGTCTTGAAGGGCATATTGCTTACTACGAACGCTGGGCGGAGACATGGGAGTTTCAAGCTTTACTAAAAGCTCGAGCTATGGCCGGAAACATTGAGCTTGGAAATGCCTATGTAGATTCGATGCTGCCATTTGTTTGGCAAGCCGCTGCTCGGCCTAATTTTGTATCAGATGTGCAAGCAATGCGTCGACGAGTAATCGAAAACATTCCAGCTCGGGAACAAGATCGGGAACTAAAGCTTGGAGTTGGTGGGCTTAGAGATGTCGAATTCGCTGTGCAACTTCTTCAACTTGTGCACGGCCGTTCAGATGTGATGTTGCGAAGTTCAAACACTTTGCAAGCGCTAGAAGCTTTAGCAACCTGGGGCTATGTCGGGCGAGAGGACGCTTCCACACTAGCCGCCGCGTATAAGTTTGAAAGAGTTCTTGAGCATCGAATTCAAATGTATCAAATGCGTCGAACTCATCTAGTTCCAGAAGAAGAATCAGAACTGCGTCGATTAGGCAGATCGCTTGGAATGAAAAATGATCCGGCGCAAACGCTTTTACAAACGTTGAACAGATATAAATTGGACGCTCGGCGATTGCATGAAAAACTGTTCTATCGACCACTTTTACAAGCAGTTGTTCGTCTTGATGCAACTGATCAGAAACTTTCACTTGATGCTGCCCAAGAACGACTAAAAGCACTTGGTTTTAAAGATCCAGAGAGTGCAATGCGGCACTTGGCTGCTTTGAGTAGTGGTGTTTCAAGACGTGCTTCCATTCAAAAAACGCTCTTGCCGGTCATGCTTTCGTGGATGGCACAAACTCCAAACCCTGATGCTGGATTGCTGGCCTTTCGAAGGGTAAGCGATGCGCTTGGTTCAACGCCTTGGTATTTGCGGCTGCTCAGAGATGAATCCGCGATTGCAGAGAGATTGTCTTATTTGTTATCGGTAAGTACATATTTCACGGAAATGGTTTTGAGTTCGCCAGAATCGGTCAATCTTCTTTCAGATGACGTAAATCTTCGACCGCGCGAAATGGAAACATTGGTCAAAGAAATGCAGTCGGTAGGAAACCGCCATGACAATCTTGAAAGCGCGATTTCGGCAATCAGAGCAATTCGGCAACGAGAACTAATTCGAATTTCTGCGGCTGATTTATTAAAGACTATGGATCTTGAAGAAATCCTGGTTGGGATAAGCGAATTGACTGAAGCCACTTTGGCAGTCTCGCTCGAAATTGTTTTGAAGCATCATTTCAAAGACTCAGAGCCAACTTTGAAAGTTGCAATGATTGGACTTGGAAAACTTGGCGGACTTGAGATGAGTTATGCCAGTGATGCGGATGCAACATTTGTGTATGAAGCTGTCGGAAATAGCGAAAATGCTGCCAAAGATGCACTCAGCATTATTTCAACTTTGCAAACCTTACTAGGTGCGCCAGCCGCTGACCCTGCTTTAATTATTGATTTAGATTTACGACCAGAGGGAAAACAAGGTGCGATTGCACGGTCGCTTGAATCGTATGCAAGTTACTACAAGAAATGGTCACTCACTTGGGAAAGCCAAGCATTACTTCGCGCATATTTCGTTGGGGGAGATAAGAACCTTGGAGCAGCTTTCACAGCCCTAATCGACAATCTTCGATACCCAGCCGATGGTTTGTCTCCAGATGAACTTCGAGATATTAGAAGAATCAAAGCCCGAGTCGAAAGTGAACGACTTCCGCGAGGTGCAGATCCCGCAACACATCTAAAGCTTGGCCCTGGAGGCATTTCAGATGTGGAATGGGTAGCGCAGTTGATGCAATTGCAGAATGCTGGTCTACACACATCACTGCGGGACACATCAACGCTTGTAGTTCTAAAAGAGCTTGCGCGACTGGGATTGATCTCTCACGAGGAGTCTGAAGTTTTGAGCGACGCCTGGAAATGCGCAGTAGAGATTCGCAACAAGTTGGTTTTAATTGGGGCAAAAGGCAATGACTCAATTCCAGTGGATCCAAATACCTTGAAACTTCTGGCTTTTGTTCTAAATGACGAATCTGGTTCTGTCACAGTTGAGCGTTACCGGAGGCTCTCTCGGCGGTGCCGAAACATTATGGAGAAATACATTTACGGTATCTCAGAGTAGATACCCCCATGGGTATAGTTACTTTATGAAAAAGTTTTTGCTCTCAGCACTCCTTCTCGCGGGGCTATTGACCGGCTGTGCCTCTGAAACAGACGTTAGTCCGAACAACAAATCAATTACTCAGGTAATCGATGTAAGAACTGCAGAGGAATATGCCAGTGGGCATGTCATCAATTCTGTGAACATTGATGTTGAAAGTACAAGTTTCCTAGGTCAAATATCAACCCTTGATCGTGATGGTGTCTACCTTGTTTATTGTCACAGTGGCCGTCGCTCAGCCATTGCCGCCAAGACTCTGAGCGATGCCGGTTTCACTGTGATTGACGGCGGAGGTCTAGATTCCATGCTCAATAAAGGCTGGGAATTAGGGCAATAGCCACGCATTTGTTGCGCCTGCAGGTATGCGGAGTACCTTGACCTCATGAGTCCAGTATTAATCGTAATTTTGGTAATCGTGGGTGTACTAGTCCTTTTGACTATCACCCAGTACAACAAATTGATTCGCTTGAACAATGGCGTCTCTGAAGCCTTCGCGCAAATTGAAGTCCAGCTTCGCCGGCGCTCCGATTTAATCCCTAATCTCGTTGAAACGGTTAAGGGCTATGCCTCGCATGAAAAAGAAACCTTTGAAAAAGTAATTGCTGCTCGCGCCCAAGCAACTGCTGCCCAGGGTGTCCACGACGTCGCCGCGGCAGACGGAATGTTGACTCAAGCACTGCGCGGCCTTCTAGCAGTCAGTGAGGCTTATCCAGATCTAAAGGCATCTGCAAACTTCTCACAACTACAAGAGGAACTAGCGGGCACTGAAAATAAAGTAGCTTTCGCAAGACAGTATTACAACGATTCAGTTAATCAACTGAATTCAACTGTGCAGGCAATCCCGGGAATGTTTTTTGCGCCGCTTGCAAAAGTCTCAGTTCGTGAGTTTTACGAAATTGACGACCCAGAAGCACGCAAGGTTCCTAAAGTTCAGTTCTAGGTAATACATGGCTGTTTCGTTTAAGGCAATGCAAGATGCCAATAAGCGCAAAACAATTGTTTTGATTGCAATGATGGCATCTTTAACCGCGTTCGTGGTCTATGCAGTTGGTCTTTATTTTGGAGTTGCATCTACTGGTTTAGTACCGCTAGTCGTCCTAATTTCAGTTGGTGGAACTTGGTGGTCTTATTACGCAAGCGACCGAATCGTTCTCACAATGACTGGTGCAAGAGTTATTGAAGAGCAAGATGCTCCGCAGCTTTACAACATCGTGCATGAAGTTGTAATTGCGTCTGGAATGCCAATGCCAAAAGTTGCAATTGTGGAAGATGATGCGCCGAATGCATTTGCCACCGGCCGCGATCCAGAACATGCTGTTATTGCATTTACAACCGGAATTTTGCGGGTTATGGATCGTGAACAATTGCAAGGCGTTGCCGCACACGAAATGGCCCACGTTGCAAACCGAGATACTTTAGTTTCAGCAGTTGCCGCAACTACCGCTGGCGCTATTGCTCTGATGAGCGATATGGTGGCACGAATCCTTTGGTTCGGTGGTGGCCGAGACCGAGATCGAAACGCAAACCCAATTGCACTTGTGGGAATTTTGATTGTGGTGATTTTGGCACCGATTGCCGCCATGCTTTTACGTTCAGCAATTTCGCGCAATCGTGAATCACTAGCAGATGCAACTGGCGTGCAATTCACTAGAAATCCTGCAGGATTAAGACGCGCGCTTGAACAGCTTGAAAAAGATTCGACAGTTGTTCGTCAGCGGTCTACTTCAGTTGCACACGTGTGGATAGAGTCACCACTCGACTCTTCATTCACTAGCAAAATGTTCGCGACTCATCCGCCGTTGAGTGAAAGAATCGCAACTTTGAAAGCACTAGAAGATGGAACTTACGAAGGTTAGTCTGTCGAATTAACTACGTGGCTCATTGCTGGCTTTAATGATCCTTTGGCCGATCTATGTAACGTGTAGGCAGAAAGCACAAATAAAGAGCTACTGATAATCAGTGAATATGAAGGCCCATGTTCGCGTGAGTTTTCGGCGACGATGCCAGCTAATGAATTACCTAGTGCAGCTGCTGATCCTTCAATAAACCAGATCGAACCAAGAGATGCAACAGCCGCTCCACGTGGCCTAACAATGTCAACAACTTCTAGATAGAACACCTGAGCAGCACCAAGTGGCAATCCAATTACGAACATCAATGCAGCGGTAGGTAAGCCTGCGGGTAAAAGAAATAGTGGAAGTGCAATGATTGAAAATGCATATTGAGTTTTATAGAGGCCACGCAATGGAACCAAATGCTTTAATTTAGAACCTGCATACATTCCACCGAGGATTCCACCAAGAGCCACCGCCGCTAATGAAGGAGCGGCCCACCCGGCCAATCCTTCGATTGTGGCTCTAGCAGGAACTGCGATGTCAAGCAGTCCGTATCCCAAGCCGATGAGAACAGCTTCCATCGCCAGTACCCGCATAGCAGGGGATCTGAAGATTCCCTTTTCGCCTTCAACTTTTTGTTCAGGTATCCAACTTCGTGAGATTGGATTTGTCAGTAGCAACATGCCACCGATCAACATCAATAAACCAGTTGTAGTCAAAGCGAGTTGACCTGAGAAATGCAGCGCTAACCAAGTTCCAATCGCAGGGCCAATCAAACTTGTAACATGGAGAATTGTTGAATCGAGTGCATATGCAGTTCGAATTCTTTCAGGTCCAGCAACAAGCACCCATAAAGGTCGCATACTCAAATTTATTGGCGGTGATGTAAGCCCCATCACCATTGCAAAAACAATTGCGCTTGATAAATCATCCGCAAAATACGCCAAAGAGATTGTAGAAATTGTGTAAAGCGGAACCAGAACCAAAAGAGGTCTGGTTTGACCCCATCTATCAATTGCATGCCCACGCACACCCGCTGTCATTGATGAAACCAAAGTCTGCGCACCAATAACTAACCCAGCGGAGGAAAGGCTGTCTGTTAGAGCGAGAATATGGAAAAACAGCGCCAAGCCGACCATGCCATACGCAGTGCGAGGTGGCAGGGAAGTCAGAATTAAACGAAGCGCACCTGGGATTCTCAGCAGTTCTTTATATTCGCGCATAAGGCGCAGGCTACCCAATGATAAAAAGAGAAGAGTGAGGGCTGCGTTTTGTGCGAGCCCTCACTCTTTTGAGGAGAGGTATTACTTAAGCAGCTTCAGCTGCCTTTGCGTGGCGGAAGCCCAGCAAAGATAGAAGGAACATAATCACTGCGCCTGCAAAGCAAGCGTATGCAGCAATCAATGCAATTTGGCCGATGGTCCAGAAGGCGTAAGCCTCTAGAAGTAGACCACGGAGCGTGTCACCCATGAACATTGTCATGCGTTGTTCGCCCAAAGCAGCGGTTGCTTCTGCAGTTGGATCGGTTGCAAGAGCGGCTCGGTATTCACTACTAATTTCAGAGTAGGTCTTACCGCCTCCAATGCCGTTCATGTGGACTTTGATGTAGTGGTCTGCGTATGCCTTAGCGCCATCACCAGTAGTTAATTTGGTTCCGATGAAAGGTGCGAGTGCATCTACGTCGGCTTGTGTAAAGCCGCCTTCGCCAGCAACTGGAGCGTAATCCGCTGCTGGGAAATCAATATTCTGTTCAGCTAATTGTTCGGTCACTGAGGTGTTTGCGAAGGAGTAGCCGGTGTAGGCCAAATATCCTGCAACTACTAATAGACCTGCAAGTGCAAGTCCTAAGTAACTTACCATTTTGTCTAAGGTTTTTCTGTTCATGGCGCAAACTTACGGAAACCGACACGCAACCCACTAAGGGCAAAAGTCCTGAAATTTCGATGAATGTAATCAAAGTCGGAATTGTCATCTTCTATATTTCACCTATGACAGAAAAGAAGGTTTCCGGTCCTGCGTCTTACTTTCCATCGATTGAGAAAAAGTACGGCAAACCCATAGATCATTGGATGAAAGAACTTAAGAAAGTCTCAAAATTAGCCCACATGGAGCAAGTTGCTCATTTGAAAGAAAAGTTTGAAATTGGGCATGGGCACGCAAATGCTTTAGTGGCTCATTTTCGAAAACAAAATAATCTTTAAATCTTAAATTCTTTTCGATAGCCTAAATAAACTCGATCTGTTTGCATTCCAACAGATGCATACAACTTCATAGCACCTGTTGGGTTTGAAGAATCTCCATGCAACAAGGTGCCTTTCATCCCACGTAACATATCTCGCGAAAACATTTCTAAAAGTAGTGCGCGCGCTATACCTTTTCCACGGTGCTCGCGTAAAACCCCTATGGATGCAACGTAACCGAAATTTTCATCTTCAAAACGTTTATTACCCATGATGTAACCGATCAATTCGCCGTTAAATCTGACTAATCGCCAAGTGGAACTATCGTTCATAGGCTCTTCGTACCACTTTTTCCAATTTTCAAAACTTGTAGGATTAAAGTCGTAGTAGTCAGCGAATGCCGTTTTTTGTACTTCATGAACTTCTTTCAGGTTTGCATCAGATTCTTCATATTTGGTGATTTCATAACCGGAAGGAAATACTGGCTCAGGCAGCTCGCCATCAAAAACTATTTTCATTCGCCAATAAGTTCGATGGTAGGCGTATTTAGTTTTTTCAATTCCAGCCAATAAACCCAAATCGTTTTCGTAAACGCCAGTCT
>JBEBBT010000161.1:0-2984 GCA_041158245.1 Actinomycetota bacterium
TACAAAAATTATCGCTAGAGTATGACTCAAATCTTCGTTATCACCACCAGCATCTTGAAGATTTTTAGCATCGAACAATGGCGACTCTGGCAATTGTCATCTCGATTTTTAAACTCACCTCCTAAGGAGATCATTTTGAACTTCAACACCAACCTAAACCAGAACATCAAAGATTTAATTTCAACCGGCAACACCCATACCCCAGTCTCAGATAGGGTTTGAAATTAATTAGCCATGTTGGCAAACAAAACAGTTAATCGGAGAAAATCATGAATATAGAAAGTCAAAATATCAATCAATTAATCGCAACGGGTACAAGTCACATTGAATATCCTGAAAATCAGTTTACACCAGTATGTTCTTACAAGGAATCAATTCCACGATTAGATTCGATGTTTAAATTCATAATGGGCTATAACCTATCTGTATCTTCAGGTGAATTGACTCGAGAAGAGTTTGACACTGCCCTTCGTGTTTCTAATGATGAACATTTGCAAAATATGGGCTTACAAAAAATATATATTTCAGATTTACATTTATTTGATAAATACTTAACAGCAAAGGACGAGCTTCACGACAAGGTTTTTCCTAAGGAATGGTGTTATACCCCCAGAAGTGAGCGTGATCTATATGAGGATAATCCACCAACAATCTGCACAATGCCGAATGGTCGTGAAGTAACAAGTGGCTTTTACTCTCAAGTTTATGATCTGTATTGGGAGTACGGCTACATCCCTAATAAAGACCTTTACTCAGCTAAAGATTTACTTAGTGATGAATACTGGGCAGAACTCAACGATGACGAGCGATTAGATGCTGCTAGTTGCCTTCTGGATTTTGCAAATCGGAATGAAATTCCATTCCGGATGGCACCTACCAGTACTGACAATCTTATCTTATTGATATTTGATGAAGATAATTGGATATAGCAATATATTTTTGTAACTAAAATGGCAACCACATGAATTTGTTTGTGTAGTTGCCCTCAATTTCGAGGAATTAAACCATTATGAACAATACAATTAAGCTGAACCCCAGAATGTCCATCCCCAAGGATTCTTATAACCTTCTGGCTGAAATGATTTTGGAGGGCAGTAAACGTTTGAATCGCGACGAACCCTACGATCTAAAAACCATCTGTGGTGATGAACTTTGGGATCAGTTTGATAAATCATTCAGAATCACCGCCGGTATGTGCGCGGTTCACATGGTTGAAAACGGGGTTCTGCCCTTTAAGAAATATCAGGGAAATCACGAATATCCCAAGCTCTACCTCATTTAATGCTTAGGTAACAAAACAGCAGCCGCATCAGATTTTAGGGGTGTGGCTGCAACCTCAATATTGAATACTTCTCATTCGTTTTTAAAAGGAGCCCTTATGCCCATCGTCAACTTAACCCAAAAATTCGTTAACCAAGATCTCACCTGTCCAGCCGGAAGCGCTAAAATCGAATTCTGCTGTGACCAAAAAAGTGGTTTACTGGTGGAGGTTAGAGCAACCACCCCCAACCAAGGGGTGTATTGGTTACGTTACCGCTTGAACGGCAAAAATCATTACCAAAAAATTGGCAAGACCACGGAAATGTCATTGGCTGACGCCAGAGCCAAGGTCATGGCCATCAAAGCCGAGATTGCCAACAATCCTGACTTTGGTAAAAAGGTTGAGCCCAAGCGAATGCCCACCTTCGGTGAAGTGTTCTTAGACCGTTACTTAGATCACGCCAAAAACCATAAGCGCAGTTGGCGGAAAGACCTTCAGTATTTTGAACTTCGACTGCAACCCAAATTTGGAAACCTAGCCATGGACAAAATTGAAAGATCGGACATCCAACAATTCCATGACAATCTCAGGCATCAAGGTCTTTCGGCTGCAACATCTAACCACTATGTTAAGCTGCTAAAGCATGTCTTCAACTTGGCGATTGATTGGGGAATTGTCGAAAGTAACCCGGCTGTGCGAATTGCGCTTTTTCGTGAAGACAACCAAATCGAGCGTTACCTGACCGAACCCGAGTTGGCACGATTGATGGCAGTACTGACAACGGACGAAAATCGCATGGTGTGTGCCATCCTGCAGTTCTTGCTGTCTACCGGTGCAAGACTCAACGAGGCCTTACAAGCGCGTTGGGAGCATGTCAATGTCGAAAAAAGACTCTGGAAAATCCCCGCTCAAAACAGCAAAAGTAAGCGGGTTCGCTCTGTGCCTTTGAACGACAGCGCCATTGCCCTGTTGAGTCAACTCGAAACCCAAGAGTATCTGTTTGTGAACCAATTGACCGGCTTGCCTTACACAACCATCACCAAAGTTTGGCAAAGAATTAGATTGAAGGCTAACCTTTCTAACTTGCGTATTCATGACTTACGTCATCAGTTCGCCAGTTTCTTGGTCAACAACGGTCGTTCACTCTACGATGTCCAAATGATCTTAGGCCACAGCTCACCGGTGGTTACCCAAAGGTATGCCCATCTCAGCACCAAGTCTTTGCAGGATGCGGCCAACTCAGCTTCTGTGCAAATTCAAGCTGCCATCGGAAATTAGTCGACGGAGGAGAGTGGCGGGTTCTGCCGCTCTCTGCCCAACCCCCACGACAGGCGCCCTACTCTGCCCCGTCTCGCCACAACTGACGGGTCAGCCTGACGGACGTACTTGGACCTCAAAATGTGCCACCTTAGACTCTAGGAAAGTGAACTCGAAAACAGCAACACCCAGCAACCTCGACACCGAACAAACGAACTTCGGTTTTCTTTCGGCTTTCGGTGAACTTTCGGAAGCGTATTTCGTTGATTTTGTTAGCAGTCTGAAAGGATTCCTAAGTTTTCCGAGCAAAAGATTTCGGTATTTGTTCGGCATCGTTAAGTTCGGCAACTTCTAAGCAGAAAATCACCTTAGCAATCTTCAAGTTACTAACAACAAAAGTAAGCCTCCCGCGTACTGTTAATCACTAGGTCGGCGGTTCGAGCCCGTCCGGGGGAGCCAAATTAAG
>JBEBBT010000162.1:0-3612 GCA_041158245.1 Actinomycetota bacterium
GATTTCTTCAAAGCCATCTTTACCGTCAGAAGGTGCCTCCTTCTGAAAATTAATCTCACGAGGTTCATCGAAAAGACTCTGCATGATGACCATAGCCCTATTTCCGTCAGCTATCGCATGGTTCAGTGCACAAATCAAAAAGCTTTCTTCACCAGAAATATGAAGTTCAATTCGCCACAAACAATCGTTTGGCCCGATTCGAAGATTCGCTAGCCGACCCGCAACCATATTCACTGGTTCGGCAGTACGGCATATGTATCTTGAAAAATCGAAGTCTGGAATCGGATACAAGTGAACTGGATCGGTATCACTTACGGCACACGAGAGGACGGGATGCGTTTGAACTAATTTTTCGACCCGACTTATTAGTTGCTCAACATCGATAAATCCGTTTATTTCAACAATCGAAACAATATTTGCAGGGAAACCTGATTGCGATTGTGTAACTCTCCAAGTAGCTAAATCCCAACCCTGCAATGGCTGTTTCATGCTATTGATCTAGTTCAGCCATGATCTCATCGGAGACATCAAAATTAGCATAAACATTTTGTACGTCGTCGCTGTCTTCCAAAGCATCGATTAATTTAAAGATCTTCTTTGCACCTTCGCCATCTAGCGGAATCAAAAGACTAGGAACAAGTGATGAATCTGCAGAGTCATACTCAATTCCTGCAGATTGCAACGCGGTTCGGACTTGTACTAAATCTTGCGGTTCGCAAACAACTTCTAAGACTTCACCTAAATTATTAACTTCTTGTGCGCCTGCATCGAGGACTGCATCGAGGACTGCATCTTCATTGGTTGTACTAGCTGGAACAATGATGACACCTTTGCGATTAAATAAGTATGAAACAGAACCAGGGTCTGCCATGTTGCCATCGTTTTTACTCATCGCTGTGCGAACTTCACCTGCCGCACGATTTCGATTGTCGGTCAGACACTCAACCAATATCGCAACCCCGTTTGGCCCATAGCCTTCGTACATAATCGTTTGCCAATCAGCGCCACCGGATTCAGCTCCAGAACCGCGTTTCAAGGCGCGTTCAATGTTGTCATTGGGAACCGAGGATTTACGAGCTTTTTGAATAGCGTCATAAAGAGTTGGGTTTCCGGCCGGGTCTGCCCCACCAGTGCGGGCAGATACCTCAATAGCCTTAATCAACTTAGCAAAAAGTTTGGCACGTTTTCCGTCAATTGCGGCCTTTTTATGTTTCGTGGTTGCCCATTTGGAATGTCCGGACACGATTACAACCTTTCCAAGGTTTTAGATTGATTTACCAAGTTGATGAAATATTTATGGAATCTAAGATCGTTAGTTAACTCAGGATGAAATGAAGTTGCCAAAACATTACCCTGTTTGACCGCCACAACCGCGCCTTTGTGTTCGCCCGATTCAACTCGCGCGAGCACTTGAACTTTGTCTGAGAATTCTTCCACCCACGGAGCTCGGATAAATACGGCTCGGATGTTTTCATCTCCAATTTCGGGTGCATGCAAATCAGCTTCAAAACTGTCAACTTGACGCCCAAAAGCATTACGGCGAACTGTTACATCAAGTCCACCAAAAGTTTGTTGATCGGCTCGCCCATCAATAATTTTGTTGGCTAACATGATTAAACCAGCACAGGAGCCATATACAGGCATACCAAGGGCAATTCGATTTCTAATTGGTTCCAAAATTTCAAATGCAATTGCAAGCTTGCTCATTGCGGTCGATTCACCGCCTGGTATCACAAGCGCATCGACGGTTTGCAAGTCTTGTGGAGTTTTTACAAAGGTAACGCTAACTGCACCAGCGTCTTTGAGACTCTGAGCATGCTCACGGAAATCACCTTGAAGAGCAAGAACGCCGATGCGTGGCATTACCAACCACGTTCAGCCAGGCGATGTGGGACTGGAATGTCCGAAACGTTGATTCCAACCATTGCTTGGCCCAAACCGCGAGATACATTTGCTAAAACTGATGCGTCATCAAACGCAGTTGTTGCTTTCACGATCGCTTTTGCTCGAGCCGAAGCTTCTGAAGTTGACGCTGGAACTCCTGGAGCGTGATTGAAGATTCCTGAACCAACAAAAACTCCATCGGCTCCAAGTTGCATCATCATTGCAGCATCTGCAGGAGTCGCGATACCGCCAGCTGTGAACAAAACTACTGGCAACTTCCCAGTCGCAGCTACTTCTTTAACCAATTCGTAAGGAGCCTGCAACTCTTTAGCAGCAACGTAAAGTTCATCCTCGCGCATTGCGCTGAGCTTGCGAATCTCGGCAGTTATTGAACGCATGTGAGTTGTGGCGTTAGAAACATCTCCAGTTCCAGCTTCGCCCTTAGACCGAATCATTGCTGCACCTTCATTAATACGACGAAGAGCTTCACCTAAGTTGGTCGCACCACACACGAATGGAACGGTGAAATTCCACTTGTCAATGTGGTTTGAATAATCTGCGGGAGTAAGAACTTCAGATTCGTCGATGTAATCGATGCCCAAAGTCTGCAAAATTTGCGCTTCTACAAAATGGCCAATGCGCGCTTTCGCCATAACCGGGATAGTTACTGACGAAATTATTTGGTCAATCATGTCTGGATCCGACATGCGGGCTACGCCACCTTGTGCGCGGATGTCAGCTGGAACTCGTTCGAGTGCCATAACCGCCACAGCGCCAGCATCCTCTGCAATCTTGGCCTGCTCTGCGTTGACGACGTCCATAATTACGCCGCCCTTGAGCATTTCTGCCATACCGCGCTTAACGCGAGCAGTACCTACAAATGATTCTTGGTTAGTCACAACATTCCTCTTCCACCAACATGGGGTGCGCGAAGTCTAAGCGGATACTTAAGAAGTGGCCGATTCGCTCGGCGTTGGGCTCTTTGTGGGCTTTGGATACTTAATTGTGAATGAATCATTATCGGCTAATACGAGCCACCAAGCGGAACCTGGTTTGACTGCAATTTCTTTTCCCGCAGGAGTGAACCAGCGCGGCAAATCATTGATTGTTGGCCGTTTCCAAATCGCTTCAATTATTGTTCCTTGCGACAGGACGAATCCGGTACCTTGCCCGTAAGTCTTGGGGTATGGGGTCGGAGAAACCGCATGAGTCTTGTATGGCAAAGGCATCAGTTTTGTTTGCATTACAAAAACTGTGTCGGTTACAACATCTTCCAACTGATCGTCTGCAACAACCGTCTTCAAATCTTCTTCGTACACCTTCATTGACCATTTATTGAGATTCGAATCCCAGGTAAAAGTTTTCTTTGAGCCTGGCCACTGAGCTCTGAACCATAGAAGGTCTTTACCAATAGTTGGCTTTTCAGAAAACTTCCAACCCACTCGCTCACCTAAGAGTGCAGCTTCAGGTTTCTCAATTCTTTCAACAATCTTTGAATATTCCCCGAGTAAATTGTGTGGAGCACTTCGTTCATTGTCTCGGTAATAACCAGTGGAACCTTGAGGTGCGCCAACTAATTGCAGTGTTGATTTCCATAAAAACGGCGAAGTTTTTGAGGACGCACCTGAATAAGCCAAGCCAGGTTCCCCGAATGCTGCGGCTAAATCCACATCACTAACTCGCGCACTTCTAATTGGACCCAAAGTGGTAGGAGTTTGAGATTGATAA
>JBEBBT010000163.1:0-2638 GCA_041158245.1 Actinomycetota bacterium
AGTAACCGAGGGTCTAATGGTTTGATAAATCCCCTAATGCTTAGTGAGCGCCAGCTGGTATGGATTTGCGGCTAATGCGGTTCCGGAAAACCCAGTATGTCCAGCCCTGGTAAAGCAGTACTAGCGGAATCATGAACACAGCAACCCAAGTCATCACAGTAAGTGTGTACTGACTTGAAGATGCATTGTCTATTGTCAAACTAAATGCTGCATCTGTACTAGAAGGGAAAACATTTGGAAAGAGCGCGGCAAACAAGCTGCCAACTGCCGTAATGATAGTTATCACAATCAGAGAGAATGCAGCTCCTTCACGCTTAAAGAGATTAGCTGCCAATCCAGCTATCAACGTGACAGCCGCGATTGCTGACAATACAAAACCCAAGACGCTGAAATGAGCTAGTAAAGTCCAAATTAAGAAAGTTGCCGCCAACAAGGTTGTTGCTATACCCACTTTGGTGCCTAGTTTGCTGGCACGTTCTTTGATATCACCGTCAGTCTTGAGCGCAATAAACATCAAACCATGAGTCCAGAACAAGGTGAGAGTTACTAGACCACCAAGCAAGCCATAAGGGTTCAACAATGTAAATAGGTTTCCGGTGTAAATGTGATTGGCGTTCAAAGGAACACCTTGAACTATGTTTGCAAACGCAACTCCCCACAAAAGAGCAGGTAGTGCAGATCCGATCACAATCATCCAGTCAAAGGTTGCTTTCCACCTCACCTCGTTGGCGCCAATCGTGTGACCTTTACCACGGTACTCAAATGCAACACCACGAGCAATCAAGGCCGCAAGAATCAACAACAAAGGTAGATAGAAGCCACTAAACAGAGACGCGTACCATTCAGGAAACGCTGCAAAGAGGCTTGCTCCGGCAACAATTACCCAGGTTTCGTTTAGGTCCCAAACCGGTCCAATGGTATTTATAAGCACTCGGCGATCGGTGTCATCTCTCCCCAGAAAGGGTAGAGACATGCCAACACCGAAATCAAAGCCATCCAATACGAAGTATCCGATGAATAAGAATCCAACAATTAGGAACCAAATTTCATTAAGTTGCATTTGCGTTCTCCTGCCCTTTCTTAGTAAGCCACAGCTAGTTTGTCGGCATCTTCAGGCTTCGAATCTGAAATATCAGATTCATCAATTCGCTTTTGCGCAGCGGCTAACAGAAGCTTGATTTCGACTACTGCCAAAATTCCATAAATTGTTGTGAATACAATCAGTGAAATTAGAACGTCAACGCCATTTATACCCGGCGAAACCGCATCGGCAGTTTTCATTAGTTTGAAAACAATCCAAGGCTGCCTGCCCATTTCAGTGAACAACCAACCAATTGAGATTCCTAGAACTGGAATTGGAGCTGACCAGATTGCAATGTTCCATGCCCACTTAGGCACAGACAAGGTTCCCTTGCGAGTCATCCAAAGACCAACTACTGCAACCAAGAACGATAGAGCGCCTAGTGCAATCATCCAACGGAACGCCCAATAAGTAATCCAAATGACCGGCATGTAATCGCCAGGACCAAATGCAGCAACGTATTGAGCCTGCAAATCATTCAAGCCTTCTACTTCGCCATCTAACGTGTGAGTTGACAGGAAAGAGAGCAAATTTGGAATTCGAATTGAAAACAACTCGCTCTTACCGTCTGGGGTTCCCAATGTGAACAGAGAGAAAGAGGCTGGAGCTGAAGTGTTATACAACGCTTCTGCGGCCGCCATCTTCATTGGTTGAGTTTGCACCATTGCAAGACCCAAACCATCACCGCTTAGAGCTGTACCCACTCCACCAACAATTACAGACCAAAGCCCAAACTTAAGTGAACTCGCCATTGTGGAAACTTGTTGGTTGCGCTTAAGGTGATACGCGGCAACGGATGCGATTACTGCACCTGCAAACATGATGGATGCAGTTACAGTGTGTGGAAATTGATTGAGAGCAACAATGTTTGTAAGCACCGCACCAATATCGGTAAGCTCCGCACGGTTTTTCTCCTCATTGATTGCAAACCCAACTGGATTCTGCATAAAAGCATTGGCTGCCAAAATGAAATATGCCGAAAGCAAGACACCCAACGCGGTCATCCAGATCGTTGCTAGGTGAACCTTCTTTGAAAGTCTCCCCCAGCCAAAAATCCAAAGACCGATGAATGTGGCTTCGAAGAAGAAAGCAAGCAGACCCTCCATGGCCAGAGGAGCGCCAAAAACATCGCCAACAAATCTGGAATAGTCAGACCAGTTCATTCCAAACTGAAATTCCTGAACAATACCTGTGACTACACCCATAGCAAAGTTAATGAGGAATATTTTTCCAAACAACTTGGTCATTTGTAAGTACTTGTCTTTTCCCGTGCGAACCCAGGCGGTTTGCATGATGGCCACCAACAGGACCATGCCAATTGTGAGAGGTACGAACAAGAAGTGATAAACGGTAGTCAGACCGAATTGCCAACGTGAAAGATCAAGTGGGCTAAGTTCGGCAAGCACAGCTGGGATCGCCGCGTGCATTTGGGGCTCGCTTTCTGGAAAACTTTTTTATTTTCCAATTCCGTTCTACTCCTTTTGTAACGATTACGCAACGACGCTGAGTCGTGTCCTTTCTGGCCTGTAGATGCGAAGATTGACGCGTGAATGACAT
>JBEBBT010000164.1:0-5320 GCA_041158245.1 Actinomycetota bacterium
AATCGCGAACGATTTCTTCAATTTGGGCACGCTCTTTAACTGCATTTACATCTGCTTCACGAACCCGACTCACTTGGCCATCCTAAATTGGAAACTGTTCAAGAGCGATTGGTCACAAGAAATTGGTGCCAACTGACCGCAGAAGTGTCGGTGAGGCTAGCAATTTGGTCTACCACACTCGTACCTTTTGTGCCTCAGTGTTGGCAGAATTCCAACTTGGTACTAGCCAAGGCTCAAGGTCAATTCCATCTCGTTCGAGAATTGCTTTGCCAATTTCGATTAGCCATTGGCGCTGCTGGGCCTGCATTTCACTGGCCCCTTCACGCTGCATCACATAAAGATTCGCAAGCGTTTTCAACACTGCAACTTCAACTTTTATTTCACGCGGGATGTTTAGTTCGGCGTTGTACCTAGTAAGCAAACCTTGGCCATATTTAATTCGCGTTTCATTTTGGGCCGCAAAGCAGAATCGGCCAATTAGTTGGCTCATCAAATTCTTCAACTCGGCTAATGATTTGTGGCTGTGGTCAAAATTGAAAGTCCAATAAGGAAGTGCAATCAACCTTTCGATTGCTGCATCAATTTCTGCATCGGTTGCATCAATGTATTGGTTTCTTGCTAATTCAAAAATAGACGTGCGTTCAGTTTTTGATTTTAGAAAGTTTAAGTCGAGATGTTTTGCAACAATTGCATCTTCAACATCGTGCACGCTGTAAGCAACATCATCCGCCCAATCCATAATTTGAGCTTCAAAACATTTTCGGTTTTCAACAGCGCCTTCTCTAGCCCAATTGAAAATGTCTTGGTCATCAGCATAAAAACCGAATTTTGATTGATTTACCTCGCGGCTCCACGGATATTTAATGGCGGCATCCAAACTAGCGCGAGTTAAGTTCAAACCAATTGACCGTCCATCACTGGTAAAAGATTTGGCTTCAAGTCTGGTTAAAACTCGCAGGGTTTGTGCATTGCCTTCAAAGCCACCAAATTTTTTGGCAAAATCATTGAGTGCTATTTCACCGTTATGGCCAAAAGGTGGATGGCCTAAGTCGTGTGCCAAGCAACCTACCTCAACTAAGTCCGGATCTGCACCAAGTGATTGGCCGAGTTCACGGCCGATTTGTGCAACCTCGAGCGTGTGAGTCAATCTCGTTCGCGGAAAATCTGATTGGCCAGCGGTATGTATTTGGGTCTTAGCAGCCAATCTACGAAGTGCCGAGCTGTGCAAGATCCGAGCCCGATCTCTTGCAAATGCAGTTCTGCCACTTCGCTTTGCAGGTTCTGCGACCCAGCGCACCTCATCCGAAGCCTCATAGCCCGGCGATAACAAATCATCCGAGTAAGTCATCAGCCAAGCCAATCGTGTTTAAAAATAAGAATTGCAAAGTTCCGCCAGTTTCGCGAATTAGATAGTCAAGTGAAACTTCAGTTCCAGGTCCACTTTGCGTTGGTGAAGAGTAAGCGTCAAATCCAAATGCCTGCATAATAATTTTGCTACGAGCCACGTGTGCTGGATCTGAAACTACTGTTACAGATTTCCAATTTTTCATTTTCATCAAAAGTGCAATTGCGGCTATTGACTCGTAGGTATCACTACCCATTGGAACTGCAAATATTTTGCTTCGCTTCAATCCCTTGGAAACTAGGTACTTCTTTCCAGCCTGAGCCTCGGTGAATCTATCCCCTGGTTGTTTTCCACCAACTGTAATTACCCGTGGCGCAACTCCTGTCTTGACCAAATCAAAAGCATGATCTAGACGATTTGCAAAAACTTCAGTCGGTGTTCCGTCGAATTGCGCTGCCCCTAAAACAATAACTGCGTCGGAAGGATTTAATTCATTTTTTGAAGATTGCACATAAATAAATCCAGCTGTGCCAACTAAAACAACTAGCACAAATGAAATAATTGCGGAGAGAATTCGGCGAATCCATTTAAATGGTGAAAACACTTAATCCTCCAATCCCGAATCAAGGCAAGTTACGTTCAAGGCTACTAACCGCCACTCACACCAATTTCGGCTGCCGAAAGATCGGTACCAAAATCGAATTCTCGATCATCTAGCCAACCGTGTGGCAATGCAACTGATTTCGCACCCGAAGTTCTGCCGCGTGGACCATGTGCAACAAAATCTGGATACGGCTGCTCTTCAATAGTTTGCAACAAATCAGATAGCTCTTGCATTGAAGAAATCATCGCCAAAGCGTGTCTAGTTTCGCCACCTACCCGAAAACCTTTTGTGTACCACGCAACGTGTTTGCGAAACTCTCTACAGCCATGAGCTTCATCGCCAACATATTCAATCAAGAGTTGTGCATGCCGCTTCATGATTTCGAAAACGCCATTTGAATTTGGATTACTCGGAATCCCTTTACCTTCAAACGCAGCACTAATCTGACCAAACAACCACGGTCGCCCAAGGCAGCCGCGTCCAATCACAACCCCATCACATTGGGTTTCTTCGATCATTCGAAGCGCATCAGCGCCACTCCAGATGTCACCATTTCCAAGTACTGGAGTTCCATAACTTTTTAACTCAGATTTCAAATTCGCAATTGCTTGCCAGTCGGCGTTACCACTGTAAAGATCGAGTGCAGTTCGCCCGTGCAGCGCTACCCATGCAACTCCCTCTTCGGCAGCTGCAATGCCTGCGTCGATATAAGTTAGATGATCGTCATCAATACCTTTGCGCATTTTTACAGTGACTGGAACTTTTCCGTTTGCATTTTGCACTGCACTTCGAACAATTGAGCGGAAAAGATCGCGCTTCCAAGGCAATGCCGATCCGCCGCCTTTTCGAGTAACTTTCGCAACCGGGCAACCCATATTTAAATCAATGTGATCGGCTCGATCTTCATCGACAATCATTTTTACGGCTTTGCCCATGATTTCCGGGTCCACCCCATAAAGCTGAATGCTGCGGGGATTTTCATTTTGGGAAAACGAAATCATTCTCATAGTTTCGTCATCTCGTTCAAGCAATGCGCGAGATGTAATCATTTCCGAAACGTAGAGAGCTGCGCCGCCACCGGGATAAATGTTGTGAGATGTTTCACGACATAAATTTCGGTACGCCTGATTGGTAATTCCAGCCATAGGGGCTAGAACCACTGCAGGTTTATCGAAACTTACTACCTGCACAATTACATCGCCGGAAGATGAGGTGCGAGATATTCAACAACTTTGTCGATAGAAACTCGTTCTTGACTCATAGTGTCTCGCTCGCGAATTGTCACTGCGTTGTCTTCAAGAGTTTCAAAATCAACTGTCACGCAATATGGCGTACCAATTTCATCTTGGCGACGGTAACGACGACCGATAGCTTGAGCGTCATCAAACTCAACATTCCAACGCTTACGCAATTCTGTTGCGAGGTCTTTTGCTTTCGGCGATAAATCAGCGTTGCGAGAAAGTGGAAGTACCGCAACCTTCACTGGCGCAAGACGTGGATCAAGACGTAGTAGTTGGCGTACATCTACCCCACCTTTTGTGTTTGGCGCTTCGTCTTCTGCATATGCGTCAAGCAAAAATGCCAGTACACATCTAGTTAAACCTGCAGCAGGCTCGATTACGTACGGAGTCCAACGTTCGTTTGTTTCTTGATCGAAGAAACTCAAATCTGTACCACTGTGTTCAGAGTGGGTTTTCAAATCAAAGTCTGTGCGGTTTGCAATACCTTCGAGCTCTGCCCAAGTATTACCAGCAAACTCAAATTTATATTCAATGTCGACTGTGCGCTTTGAGTAGTGTGAAAGCTTTTCTTTTGGATGTTCGAAGAAGCGCATATTTTCTGGATTCATACCCAGATCCACATACCAATCCCAGCGTTCCTTCAGCCAGTATTCATGCCACTCTTCGTCAGTTCCTGGCTTGACGAAAAATTCCATTTCCATTTGTTCGAATTCACGGGTACGGAAAATAAAGTTTCCGGGCGTGATTTCATTCCTAAATGATTTACCAGTTTGACCGATGCCGAATGGTGGTTTTTTACGGCTGGAGTTCGCAACGTTCAAGTAATTAACAAAAATACCTTGTGCTGTTTCTGGGCGTAGATAGTGAAGTGCTGCTGCATCTTCAACTGGACCAACGGAAGTGCGCAACATTCCATTGAAGTCACGGGGTTCAGTGAATTCGCCCCGGGTGCCACAATGTGTACAAACGATGTCGGCCAAACCATTTGCCGGTTCTTTGCCATGCTTTTCAACATACGCATCCACTAATTGATCTGAGCGCCAACGTTTGTTGCACTTCTTACATTCGGTTAATGGATCGACAAAAGCATTTACGTGGCCAGAAGCAGTCCAAACCTGGGGCGCGAGAATTACAGATGAATCAAGTCCGACCACATCGTCACGGGAACGGACCACACGTTGCCACCATTGCCGGCGGATATTTTCTTTTAATTCAACACCAAGCGGGCCGTAATCCCAAGCACTTCTAGTGCCACCATAAATTTCTGATGAGGGGTAAACGAAGCCACGTCGCTTCGAAAGGTTAACAATTGCATCTACGCGGTCGGTCGCCATTTGAATTCCTCCACTCCGGCTGGCTGTCGGCGGTATACCCATCTGGGCAACTGTGCGCAGTTTATTAGGAAATAGTTAGTTAATTACCTAAACGGTCTTTGATGTTTTCGCCCGCTGCATTTCCAAGTCCAATTTCATCTGCATCAAATGCGCGAGCTGGATCGAAATCTGATTGTGCGCCACCCGCGTTTCGATGTATTAATTCATACGCGGTTGATTCATCGATTGCGGTTGAGAGAAATGGAATGCTGTGCATTTTGACTTCAAAATTGCTAAGTGCTCGGCGATACGCACCCACACCATCCCAGCGGGTAACCACTGCAACAAGGTCCGGCTCATCAGTTGCAAGACCGATTTCAGCACTTATGCAGCCCGGTTGGGCGGCTAGCGGCACAAGTGATTCTTTTGCATCTGCAAGCCATTTTGGCAATTCACTTTGAGCAACGCGGTGGCGAGTAATTACAAGCATTGTCCGAGTGTGCCACGATGCGCCTATGGCGAACTCAAATGCTCCTAAACCGAATAAATTACATGAAATTTCAGCACCAATTTTGCTGTTTATTCACTCATTGCCCCGAGTGGTTTTCCCGCTATTTACTGCCGCGGTCTTGCTAGTTGGTTTATTTACTACCAATTCCGCTCTCGGTGGGGTTTTACTAATCTTTCTCGGAGTCATTCTTGGCTGGCTAATTGCTCTGTCATGGAGTTTGTTAACCCCAACAGCTCGGGTAGTTAGATCTCTGATGTTGGTTGTGGTCTTCGCATACGCCCTGAGCCGCCTGATTGGTGGAAATTA
>JBEBBT010000165.1:0-3930 GCA_041158245.1 Actinomycetota bacterium
CTTGGTTGGTATGAATGGAATCGACCTGAAGATGGTTCAAAGATTCCGTACTTTATTTTTCAACCCAATCAAGAATTCACCGTAATGGCTGGAATTTTGGAAGCGTGGAAAAATCCTGAAACTGGCCAGTGGCTTAAAACTGCAGCAGTTGTT
Source organism: Actinomycetota bacterium (assembly GCA_041158245.1). GTDB lineage: Bacteria > Actinomycetota > Actinomycetes > S36-B12 > UBA5976 > JAFMIT01. The sequence continues at coordinate 154 of JBEBBT010000165.1, forward strand.
ACGCGCGATGCATCAAAAGCAATGGAACACATTCACGATCGCATGCCCGTTCTAGTTGAACGTGATGATTGGTCAACTTGGCTAAAAGGATCACCTGACACAGCATCAGCTTTGTTTATGAAGGAACACGAAATTTCTTCATATCGCGTTAGCTTGGCGGTTAATTCCAGTCGCAACAATGGCCGCGAATTGATTGAAGAAGTTGCATAAAAAAAACGACCCAAGATTTCTCTTGGGTCGTTTTAAGTTTTGTTAATTATGAATTTGGACGCTTGCCGTGGTTTGCACCCTTTTTGCGGCGGTCCTTCTTTTTACGGCCACGCTTGCTCATGAGCCCTCCTTATTGTTCAGGTGGCAAAGGGTACGGCAGGTGCGTTTAGGCTCGTGCCATGGCAACCCTGGCAGACCTTGCGCGTGAGCGCACCGACCTCGTGGATGCGGATGTTGAGTTCCTGCAGACTTACGTGGCCGAGTGGAGCATGCTGGCTGATCTTGGATTTTCTGACCTAACAATTTGGTTGCCGACTTGGAATTCTGGTGGATTTATTGCCGGTGCACAGGTCCGTCCAACCACTGGTCCAACCCGCCAACCGCACGATGTGGTGGGGCAGTTTTTGGCAAAGGGCAGAAACCTGTTGCTCGACCAAGCGGTTGTGACTGCTAAAGCGATTTTGAATCGGCACGAATTGCGGCCGTTGATTCCGCGCGGTGCTGAAGTGTTTCCGATTTCGCGTGAAGGCCGCGTAATTGCAGTGATTGAAAGAACTTCAGATATTGAACATCGCGCTGAAGGAACTTTGGAGCGCCACTATTTAGAAGTTTTTGATTTGTTGATGCAAATGAGTGTGCAGCTTTTGTTCCCGCAAGGAGCTGGAGTTGGCAAGACATCACTGCCACCGCGCGTGGGCGATGGTTTCTTACGAATTGATGCAGATGGAAATGTGGTGTTCGCAAGTCCGAATGCAGTGTCAGCATGCCATCGACTTGGTCTTGCGTTTGGAATCGATGGTCAACATCTTGCAAATACTTTGATGAGATTAACTCGCTCGCCAGGTCCGGCTGATGAAAGTTTGATGTTGGTAGCTGGCGGTCGTGCGGCTGGTGAAACTGAAGTTTCAAACGGCGGTGCTTTTACATCCCTTCGTTCAATTCCGCTTGTTTCTGATGGAAAGCATTGTGGGGCAGTGGTTTTGTTGCGTGACATTAGTGAATTGCGTCGGCGTGAAAATGCGCTGTTGACCAAGGATGCAACTATTCGTGAGATTCACCATCGCGTGAAAAATAATTTGCAAACAGTTGCAGCTTTGCTGCGGCTTCAAGCACGCGGTAGTGACTCAGAAGAAGTGAAAAATGCGCTAGAAGAGGCGCAAAGACGCGTTGGTGCGATTGCAACTGTGCACGAAACCTTGGCGCATGAACCTGGAACCGTAATTAACTTTGATGAAGTTGCACAGCGATTGATTTTGATGGTGCGAGATATGACTCGTGGCATGCGACAAGGATCGCTAAATCTCACGGGTGAATTTGGAATGTTAAAGTCCGAGCACGCAACCGCGCTTGCAATGGCTTTGACCGAATTGATTTCAAATGGAATTGAACACGGAATTGGTTTGCGCGAAACTGCAGGCGCTTTGAATGTGAAAGCTAAGCGCGGTGAAACTTTAGTTGTGACAATTGAAGATGATGGCCCAGGTTTTCAAGGTGAATTAGTTGAAGGTTTAGGTTTGCAAATTGTGCGAACCATCGTGACGCAAGATTTGCGCGGAAGTTTGGAAATCAAAGAGCGTGAAGATCAAGGCGTGATTGCACGAATTGAAATTCCAATTAGTTTAGAAAGTTAATTTCAGAATTTAAAGTGCGCGCATTGCAGCACGAGCGCGTTGGTTGCGGCGCTTAAGTGCTCGACGTTCGTCTTCAGACAAACCGCCCCAGACGCCTGCATCTTGACCTGATTCCAAAGCCCAAGCGAGGCACTCTTCAATGACTGGGCAGGTACGGCAAACAGACTTGGCTTCCTCGATCTGCAGAATGGCCGGGCCAGTGTTTCCGATTGGGAAAAACAGTTCCGGATCTTCATCCCGACATGCCGCCTGGTGGCGCCAGTCCATGTGTGCCTCCTAGTAGTAACACCCTGAGTGTGCCCAAGATGTTTCACCCCTGGAATGGGGCTTGCGCCCGCCCAAGCATGAGGTCATCACGTGGGGAAGACGCTTGAAACTCACAAAACGTGACCTTCAGGGGCGTACCTTCCCAACAAATTGAGCGTAGGGCAACAGTAAACACTCATAAATTTTGTTAAATCTGTGACTGATGTGACGAAATTGTGAGTAATTCGGATGAATTGTGACGAAGTTCGCTTGAACTAGTCCTCAAGCGAGCAGTGGGACCGCAACCCGCAGTGCATCGCGGTGGTGGGTGAATTCGGCTCGCGTTAGGTCTCCCACAAGGTCGCCATCCACCTGCGCCGGAATCGCAATATCGGAGGTGATCACAAGCCGTGGAGTGTCCTTTAGCCAGACCGAGTTTGAGCGGCGGTCGGTTGGGATGCGGGCGGCGGCTTCGGTGATGTAGGTCGCGATACTGGTTGGGCTGAGGGCAGTTAGTGCCACTGCATCCAGCTGCTTTTTGTATGAAGCATCGGGCGAGAAGTCGAGTGCGACTGAACCGATGTAAACCCAAGGAGAAGTGTTTTGAACAATCGCCATAAAAACATTTTCAACTTTTTGGCCGTCAAAGTTTTCAACGGTTAAGTGAGGATTCTCGGTGTCCGCCTCTTTGAAGTAGTGCTTCAAGCTTGCGAGTAAATAATTTGAAGGCGAGGCTTTCTTGCCTTCAGCGCGAAGTGCTTCCATTGTCGAAACAATTCCTGCATCAAGACCAAGTCCCGCATTGAAAGCAAACCAACGGTCATTCATTTTTCCAAGTGGAATTAGTTGGCAGTGGTTTTGTTCAATAGCTTCAATAACTTGTCCAGTTGCTAAAACTGCATCGGCAGAAAATCCAAGCGACCTTGGAAACACATTTGCAAGTCCACCAGGGATGGGTGCAAGTAATGGTTGTGGGAAGTTTGCAACTTCAGGATCCAAAAGACCGTTAATGACTTCATTAATTGTGCCATCGCCACCAAGGGTGACGATTGCATCAACTTCATCGCGTCTTGCCTGCTTGGCTATTTCAGCGGCGTGCATTCGGTATTCAGTGAATTGAATGGTTAAATCAAACTGCGCTTCAAGGCTGCGAACAATTACTTCTCTGGTCCAACCACCCGATGTAGTGGCGAACGGATTTGTAATCAAAACGGCGCGCACTCGCTCACTCTATTGCGAAAATGTGTGCTCGGGACCTAGTGCGTAGAATTCGAATATGACCCAAAACCAAGCGCGAACCAAAGGCGAGAAAATGCTGCTTGCAGCCCTTGCCATCGGCACTTTCCAAATGGCTGGTTTGGTCGGATATGCACTTTCAATTCTGGTTTCGGCGAACACAACTGGCACGCAAGGAACAACCGGCTCAGATGTCTCACCGACCTTCTTGTCACTGATTTACATTTCATTCGCCGGATTAATCGGGCTAATTTTGCGGGGACTGATTCGGCGCAATGGCTCGGCTCGCACTCCGTTCTTGTTGGTGCAAGGTTTTTCATTTGTGGTAGCTCAAGCACTAATTTCTGGCGCAGTTACTTTTGAAGTGGTGCTCGGTTGGGGATTGGTTGTGCTTGGTTTGATTGGCGCCTACTTAATTATGTCTTCTGATGTGTCTAAAGAATTGAATATTCAA
>JBEBBT010000166.1:0-6953 GCA_041158245.1 Actinomycetota bacterium
TCAGCATTGGCTTTACGCGGCAGGGTTAGACGAAAGTTTGCACCTTTACCTGGTGCTCCACTGGCTTCAAGCCAGCCTCCGTGGATGCGAGCATCTTCAAGCGAGATTGATAGCCCAAGTCCAGTGCCACCAAGTGTGCGCTGGCGCGATGGATCTGCTCGCCAAAAACGATTGAAAGCGAGTGACGACTCTCCTGGCTGTAGGCCAATGCCTTTATCGCGAACTGCCACTGAAACACATTCGGCGTTTCCGGCTACACAAATTCTGACAGTCGAGTCGCCAGCATGCTCAATTGCGTTCGAAACAAGATTTCGAACGATTCGATCAATGCGCTTTTCATCGCACTCTACAATTCCGGTAGTGCCAGCTACTTCAACCTCAACTTTTACGCCAAGGTCTCTAGATACATCTTCTAGTCCTTCAACTACTCGGCTTACCAGGCTTCCTAATTCGACCGAAACCAAATCGAGTCGAGCGACTCCCGCATCTAGTCGAGAAATTTCCAGCAAATCATTCAGTAGGTTTTCAAAACGTATGGTCTGCTGAAGTAATAGAGAGGCCGCTTTTGCAGATGACGGATCAAACTCATCTTTTGATGCATGCAGCAACTCGGCAGCCATTGAAATTGTGGTCAGCGGAGTGCGCAATTCATGGGAAACATCTGACACAAATTGCTGTTGTACTTTAGAAAGTGATTCAAGTCTTTGAATCTGCGATTGCATTGATTCAGCCATTGAATTAAAGGACTCGGCCAGTTTCCCAAGGTCATCGCGGGTTCGAACTGCAATCCGTTCGGTTAATCTGCCAGCTTTCAGTCTCTCCGCGCTGGCGGCTACTTGTCTAATTGGATTAACAACTTGTCTTGTCAAAAGCAAAGACACCAAAATAAATGCAAAAGCCATTAACCCCGAGGCCAAGGCAATTGAAGACTGCATCAAAGATAAGTTCTCAATTTCATTCTGAAGGGGAAAAAGTTGATAGAGCTCATATTTACCCATAATTGGAATTTCAATTGGTGCGCCGATAATGATGCCAGATTTTCGAGTCCCATCTAGAAACACCAAATCTGCAATCTGTAATACCTGTGCAGCTTCTTTGCGAATTGCTTTTCGCATATCAGGTGAAACACTGTCATAAGCAATTTCATTAGTGCCGCGTTCAGGGGCATAGTGCGTGAAAGAACTTGGATCTGCAATCAATAGAACTTCAAAATCACTATTTGAGGCTGACACCTGACTAACAGCACCCACAATTGCATCTACTACCGCATCTTCTTGACCATTAATAGAAGACTCTGGAAAAGATTCAATTACGCGATTTGCGGCTTCAATTCCCGCCTGTGCTTGGGTGAGGCTACTTTGCTTTCGATCGCTTAGAAGACTATCTCGAACTGAAGTGATTGAAATTAGAGACACAAAAGTGGCGATTACGAGCGAAAACGAAATCGATGTCAGCAGAATGCGAAAGGTAAGGGAACCACGCCAGGTTTTTAGAAACTGGCGGATGAATTCCCGAATTTTCATTAGCTAGGCGTACCAGATTTGTATCCGATGCCGCGAACAGACAAAACATATTTTGGATGTTCTGGGTCATCTTCAATTTTTGAACGAAGTCTTTGGACATGTACATTTACAAGTCGGGTATCAGATCCATCAACGCCGCGATAGTTCCAAACATCTTTCAAAAGTACTTCCCGAGTAAATGCCGTGTCTGGATGCATTGCGAAATGCTTCAATAAATCAAACTCGGTTTTTGTTAAAGCTAGCTCTACGCCATTGCGGAAAGCAGTTCGGCTTTCTGGGTGCAATGTGATGTCACCAAGTTTGACCACATGCTTGTCATGCACGCGGAGTCTGGCCTTGATGCGTGCAACCAGAACCTGAGATTCGCATGGCTTAATGATGTAGTCATCTGCACCGCTGTCTTCTAGGCCGCGAATAATGTCGGAGCTATCTGTGCGCGCTGTCAGCATCACAATTGGAATCTTTGATTCAGCTCGGATGTCTTTGGCGATATCAAAGCCGCTACGACCTGGCAGCATCAAGTCAAGCAACACTAAGTCTGGATTCGAATCCTTGAAGACCTGAAATGCCGTATCGCCGCGAGGGCACAAAATCGTTTCGTAACCTGCTCTGCGCAGCACTAGATCAATCATTGTTGCAAGGTCGGTGTCGTCTTCAACAATCAAGATTCGAAAGGCCATAGGGCAATACTCCCACGCTCTGGCGAGCCTTCGCCATTCGGGAAAAGTAGACTGCATTTATGTCTAATTCACAATGGTCAAATGAACAGCCTCCAGCCTGGCAAGGCCCGAAGGCACCTTCACCTCAGCCCGAATCTCCAGCGCCTTCTGCTGGCTGGAAAAAAGAACGCTTGAGTGTGCTTCTAGGTCTCACTTGGGGACTTTTCAGCAAGAATGCAAAAACTTTTCTAATCGGAAATCTACTAACAGTAGGTATCGGCGCGATAATCACTTTGACATTCTTACGTCTATACCCGATTGAACTATCAGCAATCTCACAGGCGCTTTTGAATGGAGATCCTAAACCGCTAGATGATGCGATAGCTGCAGCTGGAAGTATTCAAGAGCAAAGTCAGTTGACCTTAGATGCGATTTTGCCAATTCTTAAGATGCTTGCAATTACTTTCCCATTCATTGCAATAACTTCGCTAATTGCTTCTGCACTAGCGACAAAGGTTGGTCTCGAAAAATCTGATGAAAATGCAAATGTCAAAATCAACTGGGTGCAAGTAACAAGCGCTTCCGTAGCAACTGCTGTTTATTTCTTAGTTGGCTTCATTCCAGTAGTAGTTATCGGAATTGCCGCACCTGCTTTCATAGTCATCGCTGTAATTTTATTGATTCCATATTTGGTTTGGGTCTGGCTTGGATTAGCAATGGTTTACCCAGTTGCAATGGCCGAGAGCATTGGCGGGTTCCAGGCAATTAAACGTTCATTGGTTTTATCTCGCAACAATCGAAAAACCATCTTCGCAGTTGTAATCATCGTTGGAATTCTCTCGGCATTGCCGGGGGCTGCCCTAAATCAATTCATGTTATTGATTCCTAGTTCAATATTGAACTATGTTGAAGTTACAACGCTTTCAAACTTTGCCGGTTTACTGATATCAGTTCCAATCACATCTTCTGGAATCGTAATTTTGTACCGCTACTTCCACGCAAAGTTCCACAACTGACCTAAGGTCCATAAAACAAAAGCCCCAGCCGATTTGGCTGGGGCTTTTGTATTGCTCTTAGTAGCGGTAATGCTCTGGCTTAAATGGGCCTTCTGAACTCAATCCCATGTATGCAGACTGATCTTTAGTTAGTTCAGTAAGGCGTACACCGAGTGCATCAAGATGAAGTCGTGCAACTTTTTCATCCAAAACCTTTGGCAATGTGTAAACGCCAATTGGGTAATTTTCAAGCTTGGTGAACAATTCAATTTGAGCCAAAACTTGATTTGTGAACGAGTTCGACATCACGAATGATGGGTGACCAGTTGCGTTGCCCAAGTTCAGCAAACGACCTTCTGAAAGTACGATGATCGACTTGCCATTTGCAAAACGCCATTCATCAACCTGTGGTTTGATGTTTAGGCGTGTGATTCCTGGAAGTTGTGCAAGGCCTGCCATGTCAATTTCATTATCAAAGTGACCAATGTTTCCAACAATGGCTTGATGCTTCATTTTTGACATATGTGCAGCAGTGATTACATCCTTACAACCTGTTGCAGTAATGAAAATGTCTGCTGTTTCGAGAACATCTTCGATGCGTGCGACTTGGTAACCATCCATTGCAGCTTGAAGAGCGCAAATTGGATCGATTTCAGTGACAATAACGCGAGCACCCTGGCCGCGCAAAGAATCAGCGGAACCTTTACCAACATCGCCATAACCACAAACAACAGCAACTTTGCCACCAATTAAAGTGTCTGTGGCACGGTTGATTCCGTCAATTAATGAGTGGCGGCAACCGTATTTATTGTCGAACTTGCTCTTGGTTACAGAGTCGTTGACATTGATTGCTGGGAAAAGCAATTTGTTTTCACGAGCCATTTCATAGAGACGATGCACACCGGTTGTGGTTTCCTCAGTCACGCCCATGATGCCTTCAGCAATCTTGGTCCAGCGATCTGATGATTCGGTCAAGCTGTGCTTAAGCAGTTTGAGGATTACTGCATACTCCTCAGAATCAGCCGCGGTTGGCTCTGGAACCGATCCAGCTAATTCAAACTCACGACCTTTGTGCACTAGCAATGTGGCATCGCCACCGTCGTCCAAGATCATGTTAGGGCCTTCGCCATTTGGCCAGCGAAGAATCTGTTCTGTGCACCACCAGTATTCATCAAGTGTTTCGCCTTTCCAAGCGAAAACTGGAATACCTTTTGGATCTTCAGGAGTTCCGTTAGGTCCAACCACTACTGCAGCAGCAGCGTGATCTTGAGTTGAGAAAATATTGCATGAGGCCCAACGAATTTCGGCGCCAAGTTCTGCAAGTGTTTCAATTAAAACTGCTGTCTGCACGGTCATGTGAAGTGAACCAGTAATTCGAGCGCCCTTTAGTGGCTTGCTTGCACCGTACTCTTTACGCATCGCCATCAAGCCTGGCATTTCATGTTCTGCCAAACGAATCTCATGTCGACCAAAATCTGCAAGTTTTAGATCTGCAACTGCATAATCCAAACCGAGATCTACTGAAAAATTGACGCCAGCCGCAGTGACTACATCAAGAGACATTAATTACTCCTTGAAAGTGGACTTGCGACAAACGGCTCGAGACTTCGATGGTTTGCCAATATAGGGTCGGGATAACGACTCGCAGGGCGTAGCCTAAACCAGCATCGGCAATAGCGCCGACCTTGCCACTAGACAGTTTTGAGAATGTCAGGTTCAATAAAAATGTATCGAGCATGAGGCACCTGTGCTCGAATTAAGTTTTCAGCCTCATCAATGCCGGCACTCAAATTTGCCCCGCTTTGCTCTCCTGAAATAGCGATCTTGCACGCAACCAGAAGTTCATCTGGGCCAACATAAAGAGTGCGTAGGTGAATCAAACTTTGCACAACAGAAGCATTCTGCAACGCTTTTTCAATAGCTTGGACGTCCTCAGCTAATGCTGATTCGCCAACCAGCATGCTGCTCATTTCAAAAGACAAAATTACCGCAATCACAACTAGCAATAACCCAACCGCGATTGCTCCGAGGCCATCCCACTGAGAGTTACCAGTGATAGTTGCGGCACCAACGCCAAAGAGTGCGAAAACCAAACCAAGTAATGCGCCAATATCTTCTAAGACGATAACCGGGAGTTCAGGTTGGCGTGCAGCTCGAATGAATTGCCAGAGCGTGCGTTTGCCGCGAATTGCATTTACTTCTCGAAGTGCGGTTCGCAATGAAAAACTCTCCAAAACAATCGCAACAATGAGTACGGCCAATGCGATAGTTGTGTTTGGCACTTCTTCTGGACTCTGAATTTTGTGAATGCCTTCATAGAGCGAAAAGATGCCACCGATTACAAACAAAACAATTGCGACAATAAATCCATAGATGTAACGAACGCGGCCATAACCAAATTGATGTTTGTCCGTAATCGTTCGCTTCGAATGACGATTGCCTACTAACAACAGGACTTGGTTACCTGAGTCAGCTAAAGAGTGAACGGCTTCGCTCAACATTGAAGATGATCCAGTTAGCAAGAAAGCCACAAACTTAGATATTGCGATGCCGATATTTGCAAGCAAAGCCGCAACGACAGCTTTAATGCCACCTTCTGTACTCATTTGGAATTTATTCCTTTGACTTAGATTTAAGTTCGAGGATTGGAAGAATCGGACTTGGGTCAATACCTAATGCAAGCGCTGCATAAACACTCGCCCAGTCCGTCAACGCAATTAATGAAGCCATTCGGCTGATTGGATCTGAGCCTTGCGATTCGATGAAAGTTACTTTGACTCCTCGTTGTCCTGCGATCTCATTAACGACATTTGCCCGCCGTTCAGCTCCCGCATCATCCAACGTATCTTTCAAAATAAAAATTCTGAATTGACCTAATCCCGATGTGTTTTCATCTTCAAACAAATCTTCAATTGACCCAGGGGCATACGGACCATCAAGGACCACAATCTGGTTGTGTTGTGATTCTGGCATTTCACCATGCACTGCGGGAAGCTTTGCATTTTCTGCAAGTTGCGATGTAACTCTGTATGCAACTACGCCACCAAATGCACCAGTTCCCCAAACCATTGGTAGCGATTGTGCGAATTGCAAACCAAGCAGTTTTCCTGGATTTTCATCAAGTGGAGTTTCAACAGCGCAGTCTCGATTTATTTCATCGATCAGGTCAGCAACAGACTGCAACTGTTTTGCATTGATTGAAAAAATCCCGAGTGCGTCACCGATTAGTAATAGCGGTGTGAGCAAAATCCACATTGATGCGCGCGGCATTCGACCTTGAGCATCTATTGGGAAAGTAATGCTGTCTCTGATTTGCTCCAAGACGCTATCTAATTTCGAGCCAGGAGTTGTGATTGCAATTACCTGCGCACCTCTTCGCCCAGCTTCAATCGCACCTGCAATAGTTTCTTCCGTGCTTCCGCTACATGAAAGTGCAATCACCACATCACTTGGCCCAACCCAAGTTGGCAAACTAAAACCACCTACTGCGACAACCGGAATCGAGCTTGCAACATGCGCAAGTGATTGCGCAATGCGGCCAGAGATTCCCGAACCTCCAACGCCAGTGATTACAACAGAGCGCGGCTTACCCCATTCTTGGACTTGGGAAATTTTCTTTTCATCAATCGCCAAAAGAGCCGAACGAATTTGCGCGCCACTTGATGCAGTTGCTGTCAACATATTTCCTGCATCAATTTTTAGCATCTCTTCAATGTCGTTGAGGATATCTTCTTCGTTCATTACTTATTTCCTAGTAATACGGGAATTCCATCTTC
>JBEBBT010000167.1:0-13409 GCA_041158245.1 Actinomycetota bacterium
ATGAAATGTATGGAATCTGGGGTGGTACAACGCCAGAAGAACGGCAAACCTTGCGTTCGGTACCTGTCATTACTCCAGAGTTTCGTCGCGAAGCAGCCGAGATTCGCAACGACATCGAAGCCGAGATTTTGACAGTAACTCAAATTGCTGCAAAGTATCGCGTCGATGAACGCTCCATTTATCGCTACAAAGCACGACTACGCAAGGAGGCTTCTTAACATGGCAAAGAAATTACCTTGGGATGCAAAAGCCCACTTTCGCGCTCCAAAAGACCGAGATTTGAGTTGTCCGAGTGGCAAAGTGAGATTCAAAGATCACAACCACGCGGTTTCAGCCTTACATAAAGCAAAGAACCAGCGAACGATTGCCCAAGAAAATCATATAGAGACTTCGCGTAGGGAATGTAGGTCTTACAAGTGCAAACTTTGTAAGGGTTTTCACCTAACGAGTAAGGCTGACTACACAAAAGCAGCTTAGGTTTTTAGTGGAAGGTCCAGTGTTCTACATCTGGCGCAGAAGCGAAAAACGGCCCGATTATTGAGCGCCATTTTGCGAATAATGGACCTTCCCGAAAATCAACTGTGTGATTCTCAAGGGTTTCCCATTCAAGTTGCAACATGAATGTTGAAGGTCTTTCAATACCTTGTTTCACTGCAATTGACTTCCAGCCTTTAGCTTCTTTCAAAACTTCCTTGGCTTCTTCCAAAGCAGTTAAAAACTCAGTCTCTTTCCCAGGAAAAACGTGGATGAAAGCAGTTTCAAGAATCATAATTCCTCACAACGCGGCGGATGGTTTGAGAATCTTACTTTGAATACCACTTGCAAACAGTGCAACGGCTGCAAAAATTAATGCAATTGAAAGCCCAAGATTTCCCACAAGAGTGGAAAGTATTGGTCTGAAAACTAAGGCAAATGTTGTATTTAGAACTGCCACCATTGCTATCGCGCGAGTTGTAGAAATCCCAGCAACTCGCCCCGCACCTGCCATATATCCAGCTGGCAAAGCCGCAACGCCTAACCCAATGCACGCGAACCCGATCATGCTAATAATTAAAGCAATTACTGATCCAGCGTAAGTGGGATTTTCAAGAAGGTGGCGATTTAGTAGCAGCATGAATAGATATGCAGTACCGCCCGAAATCGCACTAAATCTAATTACCCTGTGTAAACCAAATTTATCGTTGAGTCTTCCAACGATTAATCTTCCAATAATTTGTGCGATTAAGAAACCAGTTAACCCGAGTGTGTTCGGCCCAATTGGTAAGCCAATAACCTCATGAAAATAGATTGTGCACCAGTCATAAACGCTGGATTCTGCAATCATTCCAAGCGACAAAGCAAATGAAATCCCAATCAAGGTTTTGCGTGTACTCCAAGCAATCGGTGCTTTTCGGTCTGGTTTCGGAAGACCCCTGTTGGGATCTACAAGAAAATGGGAGGAAAATAAAAGAGCTGAAACTGCAACAAACCAAATTGCAAATAGATGTTCTGTAGGACTTGTTATTCCTGCTACTAGATTTCCAATCAGTGAGGTTGTGAGTGCACCTGTGCTCCAAAATGCGTGGAACATCGGCATTATTGACCTGCCCATATAGATTTCGGTTTCGACTCCGACGGCGTTCACTGCCACATTCATCGAGGAATATCCAAGAGCTGTAAGCGAGGTGCATAAGGCTAAGAAACCTGGAGTGGTTGCCTGGCTTTGCATTGCAACACTTGTCATCATGATTAAACCAAAAACACGGATTACTAAAGTATTTCCAAAGCGATGAATTGCATGGTGCGATAAGAAGTTTCCGGTGATTCCACCAATGGTGCCCGCAGCTAATGCATAGCCAAAAATTGCATCGCCAACTCCAACTGCGTCTTTGATTTCCGCTAATCGAGTGGCGGCAGACATGGACGCAAGGCCCATACTTGCAAACACGAAGTTGAGAGCCAACCTCGAATTTTTAATTTCAGCGAAATTTACTTCGGACATTTAGTTGGGCCATCAAGGACTGGATATAGATATTCCGCCGCATCCTTGATTGCTCGGCACGCTTCAGCAACTTGATCTGGGCGATCTACATCTCGCGCATCTCTTACTACCCAAGTCCAATTCAAAGTCAAAGTAGGTACATACGAACCGCCGGTGTATTTGACTACACCATCAGTTATTTCAAAATTCAAAGTAGCAATCACGCCGTGTTGGCCACGTGGTAAATCAGCCCATGGCCCTTGGCCTGACCAAATGTTTCCAGTGCTGTAAAGAACAGGTTTGCCATTAACAATTTTTGCAGCCTGAATTACGTGTGGGTGGTGGCCGATGATTCCATCGATGTAAGGCGATGCGGTCAAAGTTTTTGCTTGAGATTTCTGTAGATCACTTGGGTTCAGCCAGTATTCATTGCCCCAGTGCATAGAAACAATAACTACATCAGCACCTGCATCTTTTGCTTGCTTTGCTTCAGCGATTATTCGCTTGGTATTGATTTTGTTCACTGACCATGGCGCATTTGATGGAACTGGCATTCCATTGAAACCCCAAGAATAAGAAAGTTGGGCAACTTTTACACCCTGATCTGTGGTGTACCAGCCAGTGGTTGAATCAGACGCTTTTGCTTTTGCACCCGCAGTGACAAGTCCAGCATCTTTCATGAATTTCAAAGTGGAAAGAACGCCATCTCGGCCTTTGTCGTAGGAGTGGTTTGAAGCGACTGAGCAACCGTCCCAGCCAGCAAGTTTTAAAGCTGGGGCAAGCGAAGGTGGAGTGCTAAAAACTGGGTAGCCGCTTGGAGTTCCTTTTGTTAGAGGTGTTTCAAGATGGCAGATATTTACATCTGCGGTCAACAGTTTTTGAAGCTTCACAAATTGATCTGTGAAATCGTAAGTCTTGCCATTCCAGGCCACGTTGTATTGACGCGAGTGGGCTAGCACATCGCCAGATCCAGAAATTGAAACTGTTTTGGTAACTGGCACAGTTGGTTCTTCGGCAACAACTTTCTTAGGTTCAGACGCTGCAGAAATCGCACACCCACTCAGAGCGTAGACACCAAAAAGTAGGACGCTGAGTGCAGCAACTGAACGGATTTTCATTTATTTCCTAAGCAAAAGAACGAGCCTGAATTCTAAACTGAATTAATCAGAGTCGTGCTCGCGTGCATCCATTTCAGCCAGGAATTTCTCCACTTGGGCTGCAATATCATCACCTGAAGTTGGCTGGTTTGGATGAGCAAGTCCACGGGCTGCAACAATCTCGTCAAAGGACTGTTCTAGCCCTTGAACAACCGCCAAGTTTTCTGAATTTTCTTTAAGCTGCTCGTTCAGTTCAACATCGGACGAATCAGACAAATTGCGAATCTCATCCAACGGAAAACTCAAGCCCGTTGCTGTTGAAATTTCACTCAGCAGGGTTAGTGCACTTCTTGGGTGATTCAGATTTGCGAGGTAGTGCGGCACATGAGCTGCAAACCCAATTGCACGATGTCCTTCGCGCCCAAGTTGCAACTCAAGATAGTTTGCCAAAGAACCTGGAACTTCCATATCTCCAACCCAAGGCACTCGACCTTCGATTAAAAGCGGGTCGGTTGCATGTGCAGTTACAGCTATTGGACGAGTATGTGGAGCAGGGAATGGAAAAGCTTGAATTCCTACAGTGAGAGAGACATTTAGTGATTCAACTAAATCAATCACAGTGTCAACAATTGTCATCCATCCAGTGTCTGGTTCAACACCATGCAGTAATAAAAATGTATGGCCACGGTCATCAGTGCATTCAACGAGTTGAAGTACTGGCAAATCAATATCGCCGAATCGGTCCGCTAGATAGGTCATGCGTGGGCGACGTCCGCGATAATCAAAAAGAAGATCAATATCAAAGGCTGCAAGTACGCGGTGGTCGGTGGAATTCAGCAAATGCTCGACGGCAGTTTTCACTGCATGACCAGCATCTAGGAAACCAGCAATACCGTGAACCAAAATACGGGTATCGGCTTCGCTCGGTTCCTCAATCCACTCGAGAATTGAGTCTTCGGTGCCATCTTCATTCCACATATTTCACCGCCTCTGAACCCCTGAAGTCTAGCCCTGCAAGGGTTAGGCTGACTTAATGAACTTAGTCCCACTCCTAGATCTGCCAGCAAATTCAAGGCTGCATTCGGTGCCTAGTGCAGGTTCGAACTTAGCGGTTCTACAGGTGCTACCAATTGGCGAGCCGATTGCCACGATTCAGTTGGTTCATGGTTTTACGGGCAGTAAAGAAGACTTTTGGGAACTCGCGCCCAAGTTGGCTGAAAAAGGTTTCAGAGTTATCGCACACGATCATCGTGGTCACAATCAAAGTTCACATGCAGATAGTTCAACTTACACACTTGAACAATTTGCAGACGATGTAGTCGAAATTCAAAAATTCTTAGGAATACAAAAAGTCCACTTACTTGGACATTCTTTTGGTGGAATGGTTTCGAGGCTTGCTGTCATTCGTCATCCAGAAAACTTTTTGTCTTTCACGCTTTTTTGCACTGGCCCTTCTGCCACAGATGATTTTGTTCGAATAGAAAATCTCTATGAATTCATGCAGGGAAAGACAATGCAACAAACTTGGCAAGAACTTAAAGCAAATCCACAATCTGAAATTGCATTTGCACCAAACGATTCTTGGCCACCGCATATTCAGAAAAGATGGACATCAACAGATCCAAATTCATTGATGGCGACAATCGACATGATCAGAGATGAAGTAGATCGCACCGATGTACTTGGAAAAATCAATATTCCATTCCATGCTGTTTACGGTGAGTTTGATGATGCGTGGACACCGGCGCAGCAAGATGAGGTGGCAGCGCGACTTAAAGCACCAGTTTCTGTAATTAATGGTTGTGGCCATTGCCCAAATGAAGAAGATCCGATCCAAACAGCAGATGTTCTAGCGGATTTTTGGAAGAAGTACTTGTAGGCCCCGACGGGCTCGAACCGTCGACCCACGGATTAAAAGTCCGTTGCTCTACCAACTGAGCTAGAGGCCCACACTTTGGCCGAAGGCCATCGTGCAGGGCGAAGGGTAACGGACTCCGCTTTTGTGCTCAATTCGCCCTAAACCCGTATAGATAGAGCAACTTTGAATGTCTATTCCTCTGCGACAATGGACTTGTGAGTTCGGTTCGAGTACTTAATAGCAGCCAGGTTGAGCAGGCAGTTGATGTTTTGCAATCTGGTGGGCTGCTCGGGCTTCCAACTGAAACTGTCTATGGTTTAGCTGCTGTTGCGACTGACGAAAAAGCAGTCCGACGCATTTACGATGTTAAAGGTCGACCGCTAGATCATCCAGTAATTGTGCATATTGGGTCATTTGCAGAACTTGATGTTTGGGGCACAGAAATTTCGGAGCAAACTCGCATATTGGCGAAAAAGTTTTGGCCAGGACCGCTGACTTTGGTGGTTAAGCGAAACCCAATTGCAGGTGACTGGCTCACGGGAAGCCAAGAAACTGTGGCACTTCGAATGCCATCACATCCAATCGCGCTTCAAATTTTGCAAGCATTGAAAACAGGTTTAGCAGCACCTAGTGCAAACCGTTTTGGGTCGGTGAGTCCAACTTCAGCCGAGCATGTGGTTCTTGATCTGAATCAATATTTGGATTTCGCTAAAGATGCTGTGATTGATGGTGGCACTTGTGATGTCGGAGTTGAATCAACAATTATCAATTGCACGCTTTCAAATCCAACTGTCTTACGCCCAGGTGCAATTTCACAAGCTGATATTGATAAAGCATTGAATGCAACAAGTGAAAATGAGCAGACTAGTGAAATTAAAGCACCTGGCTTACTTGCTTCTCATTATGCGCCAAACGCAAAAGTGCTGTTAGCAACTAATGAGACTGAGGCACTATCAATTCTAGAGAGAATCGACGGAAAAGAATTTGTTGGATTCATCGCGCTTGAAAAAGTAAGCACACCAAACGGATGCATGCGACTTGCTATGCCACAAAACAATTCGGAATATGCGCAAATTCTGTATGAAGCGCTACGTGAAGGTGATCGGAACGGTTTGAAAAATGTAATTGCAGTGCTCCCACATGGCGACGACATTGCGATTGCAATTAGAGATCGTTTAACAAAAGCGGCTTTTTAGTCCAACTGAAATAAAGTGTCAGTATCCCAATGGGCAAAACCAATTGATTCATACAGGTTAATAGCGGCTTGATTTTCAGCATCAACATATAAAAGTGCACTGTTCAAGCCTTGACTTCTCAAGTGCCGCAGCGCATCAAGAGTAAATGCCTTACCGAGCCCGCGGTTCTGCCATTGCGGATGAACTCCAACTATGTAGACCTCACCTAGTTTGGAATCTGCATTGGCGTCGTCAACTTTGGTCCAGCCAAAAGCCACTACTTCATCTTGATACATGGCAACTTTAAATCCATTTGAATCAAACCAAGGTTCGCTAATTCTTTGCTCAAGATTTGTCTGGGTCCATCTGCCTTGTTCAGGATGTTTAGCGAAAGCAACTTGATTGCACTTGAGCCACGCATTCATATCTTTTGTCGCATCAAACAATCTAATTTCCAATTCGTTTGGAAACTTGGGTTCCGGTATTGGAGTGATTAATGATCTCCGCATCTGCCAAATAGTTCTAATCTGTTTGAAACCACAGTTAGTCGCTAAAGATGCCGCACCTGTTGTGAGCCCATGTGCCCAGAGACGAATTGGGCGCGAACTATGTTTCTTTGTGATTTCTTCAATCAGTTTCTTACCTACACCGTGTCTTCGGAAGTCTGGAAGTACTGCAACTTCAATACCAGGACCGAAAACAAGATCGCTTAAATCGACGTGGGCATATCCAACTAACCGCTTTTGGCTGAAACATAAGTAATGCTGCACTTCAGTTTCGTGGCCGTATTGCATGTGCAAAATGGCATGTTCTGAAAACGGATTTACGCCATCAATATTTGCGCATGTGTTTAGAAGTTGTTGAACATCCTGGAAAAGAGATTCATCGAGATTTTGATGAACTTGAAGGTTTAGTTCATCCATGGCTTTAGTTAAGAACTGTAGCTTCGATTGGAATGTCTTCAGACCTCGGCGGGGTAAACCTGTAGCCAACGTTGCGAACGGTGCCAATCATTGATTCGTTCTCTACGCCAAGTTTGGCACGTAGTCGGCGCACGTGAACATCTACAGTTCGAGTTCCACCGAAATAGTCATAACCCCAAACTTCTTGCAACAGTTGGGCGCGAGTGAATACTCGTCCTGGGTGTTGTGCGAGATATTTAAGAAGTTCAAATTCTTTAAATGTTAAGTCGACTGGTTTCCCTCGCAGTTTTGCGGTGTATGAATCTTCATCGATGTGCAATTCACCAGCTTGAATTTCATTTTGATTATTTGTGACGCCACTTTGAGCCGCAAGTCTGCCAATGGCCAGTCTTAAGCGGGCTTCTACTTCAGCCGGTCCTGCAGTTTCCAAAACCACATCATCAACACCCCACTCGTTAGTTACTGCTACGAGCCCACCTTCGGTGGTTACGAGTATTACTGGATCGCTCACTCCGGTGGTGCGAAGCAGGCGGCAAAAACTGCGAACAGCAGGCAGGTCGCGACGACCATCGATCAAAATGGCATCTACCGGCGGAGCATCTAGCAGGACGCTCACTTCAGGAGTCATAACTTTGACATGGTGTGAGAGCAATCCCAAAGCTGGAAGAACTTCAGATGAAGGAGTTAATGCTCGAGTTAGCAGGAGCAAATTCGACATGTCGCTCCCTCCCAATAAAGGTGGAATCATACGCCCCTATGAATAGCTCATCGACAGCGGAAAAACCAGCGAATAAGCGTTGGTCACTACCTTTGGAAGAGCGCTATTTAAAAACTTCTGATGGCCAGTCCATCTATGCAACTCGGCGCGGTTCGGGGGATATTGCGGTCGTGGTTGCGCACGGAATTACCGGCGGACATAAGCATGGCTCACACGCTCGGATTCTTGGCTGGTTTGAAAAACATTTTCAAGTTATCGCAATAGATCAACGTGGTCATGGCAAGTCCAGTGGCTCATGCACACTTTCACATCTCGAAGTTCAAGATATTGATGCTGCAATGGATTGGGCAAAAGAACTTGGTGCAAAAAAGATAGTGCTAGTTGGTTTCTCGATGGGGGCCGCGAGTGTGGTCAGAACTGCGGCACTTGCAACTCTGGTTAACCAAAATCGCGAAGTTCCACTTTATGATCAAGGTCTAGTTGTAAAAAATATTCCTGATGCAGTAATAAGCATTGGTGGCGTTTCGCATTGGTGGTATCGCGGTTCAAGAAATATGCGCGTGATGCATGTAGTTGTGAAATACAAGTTCGGCCAAAAGTTCCTTGAGAAATCTGGACGAGTTCGACTTGGTGAAAACACTTGGCCGGATGAGCGGGCAGTTAATCGACATTCAATCCAACCTTTAGATCCAGCAGATTCAGTTTCTGTTATTGCGCAAAAGCCGCTTTTAATCATCCAAGGTAAACATGATGACTACTTTCCAAAACATCATGGTGATACATTGTCAGAACGTGCAAGTGCGGTTGAAAATTCAAAATCAGAATATTGGTTTGAAACTGAAATGGGTCATGCTGAATCTGCTACCACAGCAGTTTTAGTGGATCGAATAGCTGCCTGGATTAAAAAGAACGTAGCCGCCTGATGCCGAACAACGCATATTGGCTAATTGCTATCTTGATTGCCGCATCTGCTTTCGGACTTTATCGCCGGTGGAACGAAGGAAGAGCAAAAGTGGACAATCGCCATGTCATAGTTACTGAAAAACAAATTGGCGCATCGCTTGGAGAAAAAGCAACGCTATTGCAATTCTCTTCAGCTTTTTGTGCACCTTGCAGAACCACAAAAGTTGTCCTAGCGAAAACTGCTTCAATTATCGAAGGTGTGAATCACATCGAGATAGATGCAGAATCTCATTTAGAGCTCGTTCGTGAACTTGAGATTTCCCGTACCCCAACCACTCTTATTTTGGACAAAAATGGAATGGTTAGAAATCGGGCAGTGGGGGTTCCGCGCCAAGATGAGTTGATTTCGGTTCTCGCCGCCACAATTTGAGAGTGATTTACTGCTAAGGACTTCCAATTGCGAAGTTTTTGCACCCAAAGTCCGATAACTGACGAAATCGGCGGGTTCCCGTGTACTTCTTTAATCTCCCGCCATGTCCGAAACCCTTACTCGCCGCCGTGTAGTCGACCTAGGTCGCCGCTCGGTAACTGCATGTTGTTGATCAGCTTTCAAAACTGATTAACCAAACATTCAAGGAGTAACAATGTCGAACCAGCAACTAGATGTACGCGGCCCAAGATTCGGTGCCGTTATCACCACTTTCGTTTTGGCAATTGCATTTTTAACCCAAGGCACAGTCCTTTCAACTGTACTTTTAGTTATTCAAACAATTGCATTTGCGATTGGTGCACTGGTTGGTCCGCATGCTCAACCGTATGGTTTGATTTTCAAGAATTTGGTTAAGCCACGTCTAAAGCCGGCGACTAAATTTGAAGATCCACAACCACCCCGGTTTGCTCAAGCTGTCGGACTTGGCTTTGCAATCGTGGCACTACTTGGTCTGGCAATTGGCTCTGCAACTGTCACAACTGTTGCAGTTGGCTTTGCGCTCGCCGCTGCTTTTCTCAACGGCGCTTTTGGATTCTGTCTCGGTTGCGAGATGTATCTGTTGATCAAAAAATTCGCTTAATTCACCTCCAAGAAATTCATAAACCTAAACAAAAAACAAAAGGAAAATAATGTCTACCGTATTAGTAAACACAGAATGGGCTCTTGCTCATCTAGATGATGCAAAAGTTGTATTCATCGAAGTTGACGAAGATACTGCTATCTACGAAACGAATCACATTCGCAACGCAATTCGCTTGGACTGGAAGAACGATCTTCAGGACAAAGTTCGTCGCGATTTTGTAAACGCAGAACAATTTGCACAACTGCTTTCATCGCGCGGCATTAAGAATGACGACACAGTTGTTCTTTACGGCGGAAACAACAACTGGTTCGCAGCTTATGCGTACTGGTACTTCAAGCTTTATGGTCACCAGGATGTGCGTTTGCTTGATGGCGGCCGTAAGAAGTGGGAACTTGATGGACTTGAACTTGTTTCTGAAGTTCCATTCCGTGAAGCCACAAACTATGTTGCAAAACCACAAGACCTCTCGCTTCGCGCATTCCGCGACGAAGTTGTTTCTTCTATCGGTGTGAAAAATTTGGTTGATGTTCGCTCGCCAGATGAATATGCAGGACGTTTGAAGGCTCCGGCTCACTTGCCACAAGAGGGTGGACAAATTGCAGGTCACGTTCCGACAGCAATCAACATTCCGTGGAGTAAAGCTGCAAACGAAGATGGAACATTTAAGTCAGCTGATGAGTTGAAGAAACTTTATGCAGACGCCGGTTTGGACTTCAACAAAGAAACAATTGCTTACTGCCGTATCGGTGAACGCAGTGCTCACTCATGGTTCGTTCTTCACGAACTACTTGGTCTTTCAAAAGTAAAGAACTACGACGGATCTTGGACTGAATATGGTTCATTGGTTGGAGTTCCAGTTGCTGTTGGCGATGCACCGGGGCAAGCATGAGCAGCTGCGGAGCGCCAGAGGTAACTAACGAAATCGATCCTGCACTTTTGCAAACCCAATCGGTAATCGAAGGTCGAGTTTGCATCGCAGATAAGCCGGCAACAGGTTATGCACGGTTGCATGATGCAAGTGGGGAATTCGTTGCTGAGGTTCCGCTAAACGCTAGTGGCCAGTATCGATTTTTCGCACGCCCAGCTTCATGGACTGTCAAAGTTCTTGTGCCGGGGAAGACCGCTGAAAAGCAGGTTGAAGTTCAATCTGTAGGTGCAACAAACTTGGAGTTTTCACTCTAAATACGCGCAAAATCGAGTCAGCAGACCAATAGAGACGGCGGTAGGCTTGAGCCTATGGAACATTTCTTTACTGGTCTGCTGATTCTTTGTTCAGGCGCAATTGCTTGGTTTTCTGTCTATGTACTCTACAAATTATTTAAGGGTCAGAATTAATGTCTGAAGAAGTTCAACTTCTTGCTGGTGTCCACCCCGAGATTGCGCATCTTTCTTGGATGGTGGGTACGTGGTCAGGCGTTGGATATCACGAACCGTTCGGCGCTGAGCATCGGAAGTTTGAAGAACTCATCGAATTCACCACCACTGGAAAAACTCCAGAAATTTCTTTCCGCTCAAAAAGCTGGTGGCTTGGTGAAGAGGATTCCCGCGGTGAACTTTTTCGCGAAGAAACTGGAATTTGGATTGGTGGCTCTGCCAACTTTGTTCGTTTGGAATTGAATACAACCCCAGACCACAATCTTTGGACTGGATCAACAATTGTTTCTGGCATTCAAAATGCAGTGATAACTGGTGCACACATGATTTTGCAAGCAGTTGATGCAACATCGGCAATCTTGCCAACTGCCGGGACTCGAACCTATGGTCTTGTGAATGAACAACTCATGTCGGTTTTTGAATTTGGCATTGAAGGCGCAAAAGACATTGACAAAATGTGGTCGCAATTGAGGCGGGTGTGATGGAAGACTGGGATAGAAGACTTCGCGCCCACGGATACCGAATTACCCCGCAGCGACAATTAGTTTTGAATGCCGTTTACACACTTCGCCATGGCACGCCAGAAGAAGTTCTTGCAGAAGTTCAACGTCATGCAAGTGGAGTTAATCTCTCAACTATTTATCGTGCAATTGAAGTTCTTGAAGAAGTGGGGTTAGTAACTCACTCGCACATTGGACATGGTGCACCTACCTATCATGCGGTGGATTCACATACACACATTCACTTAGCTTGCGATGGATGTGGAAATGTCGAATCTATTTCAGCTGACATCATGGAGCCGTTAGTTCGAAGTTTGCGTGCAGACAAGGGTTACGAAGTGGATGTTTCACACGTTGCTTTTCATGGCCGTTGCCGCAAGTGCGTTGAATCAGGGCGCAGTGGCAAGCACTAAAAATGCTTAATTCTCTTTCAATCCCAGGGGCGGTTCCGCCACCGAATGAAAATGTAGATTCAAGTGTGGCTTGGCACTTTGGAGATCCATTTGCTGAACAAAGAAATCTGATTTCTGGTGACGCAAGTGTTGATCAATCAAATCGTGGAGTAATTTCAATAACCGGACCTGACGCAAGAACTTTTCTAAATTCATTAACCACCCAAGAGTTACTGAATTTGAAAACTAGCGAAAGCGCAATCACTCTCGATCTAAATCCACAAGGATTTGTTTTAAATGAACTTCATGTGATTGCAGAGGAAAATAAGCTTTGGGTCACCTGTGAATCGAATGCGCGCGAAGCTCTCGTTAATTATTTAAACAAAATGAAATTTAGATCTCAAGTTGAGATTTCTGATCGAACCGAAGAATTCGCGGTTGTATGGCAGCCGGTTAAAGAACTGCACGAAAAATACTTAACTTGGCTTTCACCATTTCACTGGAATGCCCGGGAGATTTTGGTACCACGCGAAGAGCTGGTTTCAGTACTTAGCCAAAAACCTTCTGGCATGTGGGCTTATGAAGCATTGCGGGTTGCGGCCCTAGTTCCTCGGATTGGTTTCGAAACCGATCACCACACAATCCCGCATGAACTTGGCTGGATTGAATCTGCAGTCCACCTAAACAAGGGTTGTTATCGCGGCCAGGAGACGGTCTCCAAAGTAGAGCGGATGGGAAAACCTCCGAGGCGGCTCGTGCTTCTATTGCTAGACGGCTCAGGCGACCAAATGCCAGCTTCACACTCCGAGGTCACACTCGACGGCGTAGTGGTTGGATTCGTCGGGCAGAGCGTTCAGCATGCGGTTTTAGGGCCAATTGCAAGTGCAGTTATTAAGCGGAATGTTGCGCAAGATGCGATTTTGCAGGTTGGCACCTTTAACGCTTCGATTGACCGTTAAGACCTCGTTTGCTACCGCTTGCAATTGCAAGCACTGCGTTTAATACTTGGGCTATGGAAACATTTGCAAGCATCGGGGACTTCATCCGGCAGCAGCGTGAAGCGGCTGAGGTTTCAGTTCGTCAGCTCGCAAAAGCGGCTGGAGTTTCGAACCCGTATCTTTCGCAAATCGAACGAGGTTTGCGAAAACCAAGTGCTGAAATTTTGCAACAACTTGCCAAAGCACTTTCAGTTTCGGCAGAAACTCTGTATTTCAGAGCTGGGTTGCTTGATGAAGAAAGCAACAGAAAATTCACGGCCGAAACAATCGCAAATGATCCGGAATTAAACGACGAGCAAAAAACTCAATTGCTCAATCTTTATTCAGAGTTTTTAATTAGTAACAGTTCTAAGGAGTCACAATGACATACCCAACATCCGGCACACCAAATGATGCTGTCTGGGTTCCAACTGACGATGACGATCAAGTTGTCGCCGA
>JBEBBT010000168.1:0-3027 GCA_041158245.1 Actinomycetota bacterium
GTCGGAAATGTTCTCAATGACGGCGATACAGTCACAATTATTAAAGATCTGAAAGTTAAAGGATCTTCAGGGCCACTAAAAATTGGCACAAAAGCAACAAATATTCGGCTCGTGCCCGAGAATGG
This sequence comes from Actinomycetota bacterium, assembly GCA_041158245.1. GTDB lineage: Bacteria > Actinomycetota > Actinomycetes > S36-B12 > UBA5976 > JAFMIT01. The sequence continues at coordinate 126 of JBEBBT010000168.1, forward strand.
CGACCACGATATTGATGCCAGGGTCGAAGGATTTGGCCCAATGATGCTCAAATCTAGTGTGGTCAAAAAGGCTTGAGTCGCGTTGAACCCGGATTCGAAAGGTTTCTGCACCTAATTTAAACTTGGGGTATGCAAATCTCATTCCTGAAGAAAATGATTATTGCCCTGACCTCTGGCTTTGTAGCCATTGCGTCACTTACGGTTGCGGCCCCAGCGTCAGCAACTACCATTCTTGATGCAACTGGAAAAACCATTAAATTTGAGAACGTTGACCTTAATGACATTACTGGGGATGTCGGAGATCAAATCCTGTATTCAAACGTTGTTGAAATTGATGGAACCGAAGTAGATGCTCGAGTGACAATTGTGGAAGTTACAGAGCAAATTATGGACACAACAGTCGACTATTTCGATGAAGACGATGCAGATTCATACCCAATCGAATCTAGAATCGGCATTTTTCCTGAAGATTTTGATCCCGAAAACAACTACACACCAGCAGATGGATTCGAAGGTTCTATGACTCTGAAGGTTGAGTTCTTTCTAGCAGGCTCGGTTGAAGCTGTGACACTTGAAAATGTAAGTTTTTATGTGAAAGACATCGACACTTACCAATATATTGACGTGACAATTCCAACTTCATACACATTCGATGCAGAAACCAATCTCGAAGCCCTATATCCAGATGATTTGCAAGAGATTGCTGACGGAACTGTCAGGTTTGCAGAGCTGAATGGCATAAGCACGCTCAGCGACGATCAAAAGCATTGGGTCAAAGTTTCATTTAATGAAATCAGCAGTTTGGAATACACAGTTGGAATGAAAACTCCAGGTGGAGCTGGATACCAAGTCTCATTTGTACCAGTTGAGTTTGATAATCCAACCGAAGAACCTGGCGATGGTGAGCCAGTGGTACCTGTCACCTTCTCTAAGAAGGTTTTCTTTGATGGCGACAGTGCTTACTTGAAGCCAATTTGGTTCAAGAGGCTAGACAAACTAATTGCAAGTGTCCCAACATGCGCAACAAATGTCACAGCTGAAATTATTTCTGGCGTGAAAAAGGCGAAATCTGAAGTTAAAGGTTCAAACCTTGCAAAACGCCGTGCAGCGATTGTGAAGAAGTTCCTAACCAAGCGTGGTTTGGACACTTCAATCACTCTAAAGCCAAACGGAAAAGGTAAGAAGGCTAAGAACAATCAGCGCTTTGCAAAGATTGTGGTTTCTTACAACAACTCCGGTTGCGCTCAGTAACAACTAAATAAAAAAGGCGCGGATAAACTCCGCGCCTTTTTTATTTTGATTTAATGTCGACCGAGGTGACCAGCGCCTGCGACGCCAGTAAAATCGTAAGCCGACTCTGCATGGAGAATTGTGTCGACGCCAGTGATTTCAGTTTCAGCATCAACTCGCAATCCAATTAGTTTGTCAATCACTTTTGCCAGAACATAAGTTGCAATGAATGCGTATGCGGCGGTAATTAGGACAGCGAGAATTTGTTTACCCATCAAATCAAAGCCGCCTCCAGTTAACAAACCATTTCTAATTGATTCGTTCACTGAGTTTGTTGCAAGCAATCCAATTGAAATCATGCCTACTACTCCACCTACTCCGTGAACTCCCACGACATCGAGAGAGTCGTCATAACCAAACTTGTATTTCATCCCAACCGCAATCGAGCAAAGCGATCCAGCACTCAATCCAATTGCCATTGCACCTAGTGGTGAGACAAAACCGCAGGCTGGAGTGATTCCAACTGCGCCGGCAATTGCGCCTGATGCGATACCTAGCGTGGTTGGTTTTCCGTCGCGCTTTGCTTCTACGGCAACCCAAGCGATTGCTGCTACAGCTGTTGAGATTTGAGTATTAATCATTGCAACTGTTGCAGTACCCGTCACAGCCAATGCGGATCCGGCATTGAAACCAAACCAGCCAAACCAAAGCAGGCCAGCGCCGAGCAAAACAAATGGCAAGTTGTGTGGACGCATCGGATCTTTTTTGAAACCAATTCTTTTTCCGACCACTATCGCGAGTGCCAAAGCTGATGCGCCTGAATTAATTTCAACGGCAGTTCCGCCAGCGAAATCCAAAGCACCGATGCGATCAATGAACCAACCACCACTTCCGCCTTGAGCCGCAAACGCCATATGTGCCAGCGGTGCATAAACAAAAGTGAACCAAGCGGCGATGAATGCAATCCAGCCTTTGAAACTAATTCGGTCTGCGACTGCGCCACTTAAAAGTGCAGCTGTGACAATGGCGAAAGTCAACTGAAACATTACAAAGGCAGCTGCTGGAATTTGATGGCCTTCTGCACCAACCAGTTCCATGACAGCGCCGTTCAGTCCAAGATGGCTGAGGTCACCTACAAAACCATTAATTGATGGACCAAAAGCAAGTGAATACCCGTAGAAGACCCACAGAACTGTGACTACACCTATAGTGACAAAACTCATCATAATCATGTTGAGAACACTCTTAGTGCGAACCATGCCACCATAAAAAATTGCAAGCCCTGGGGTCATTAGCAGAACAAGCGCGCCAGAAATTAAGACCCATACGGTGTCTACTGCATTAATCATTAGCTCTCCTAGTGAATGTGAGAACTAAAAACCATTCGCGTTAAATGACAGGCTCAATAAGATTTCAGGAATGTTACATTTGAGCTAGATGGCGCTAGGGCCAGACTCGCCTGTGCGAACTCGGACAACCTGTTCCACATTGGAAACCCAAATCTTGCCGTCACCAATTTTTCCAGTTTGAGCAGCACCTACGACAGCCTCAACGATTGCATCTACTTCGGCATCATCAGCCAAAATTTCGATTCGAACTTTCGGAACCAGATCAACCACATATTCGGCACCACGATAGACCTCAGTGTGACCGCGTTGGCGACCAAACCCAC
>JBEBBT010000169.1:0-4235 GCA_041158245.1 Actinomycetota bacterium
GGCTGTAACTGAATCAGACTGGGTAGTGATGAAGTACAACTCGTTTGCGTTCTTTGGATTGAATGACAAGTCTTCAACTCGAGCAAAAACGGTTCCACGAAGTTGAGCGAGTGCTTGTTGAGCATCACCAGCTAGATCCGTTGGGATTGCCTTAAATTCAACATCAAGAATTTCGTGAACAGTTCCACCTGTTGATGAAATTGCATTTCCGGTTTGCTTAACTGTGAAAACAGTGGTTGAGCCAGTTGGAACACCAGTTACTGCATAACGACCGCTAAGTCCGGAAACACCTTCAAATGAAACGGTGTCACCTTCGATAAGGCCGTGTGCAGCACTTGTGGTCACAACTACTCGAGCTGCTGGAAGTGCAACATCCCCTGCTGTGTAAACAGTTTCTGCAAGGTTGTCTAGGTCAACACCAAATGTGAAAGCGGTAGTTGATCCAACTGCGGTAACAGTTGCAGTGCCATTGATAACTGCTAGATCTACAGTTGCAGAGTTTGCGTCTGTTACTGAACCAAAGTTGCTCAAAGTAACTTTGTCACCAATCTTGACGTTGTGAACTGCAGCGGTAGTGATGGTCAACTGACCTTCAACGATTTTTACTTTTGCGGTATCAACTGCATTGCCGCCACTAACTGCAGAAACAACTGTTTTGTCTGCCATCGCTGTGCGAACGTTGTAGTCATTTGCAATTGTGGTGCCTGAGTTAAGTACGCGAGTTACAAAGCGCAAACCATTTGTTAAACCAGCACGCTTGTACCAGTTACCGGTTTTGGTCTTGGTGCCTTTGTAAACAAACAGTTGGCTAGAAGTTGATTCACCATCTTCACCGAGAACTGCAACGGTTGACTTCTTGGTTGCCTTTACGTCCGCAATTCCAACGTTTTCTGAAGCACCAAGTCCTAGAGCTGGAAGTTGGACAAGTTGTTTGGTCTTAACATTCAAAGCGAAGGCGCGTGATTCATCTGAACCTTCTTCACCAGTTAGGAAAACGGCATCTTTAGTGCCGTACTTGCCTGACTTATTCTTGAAGAACAATCCGCCAGCATCTACCAAAGTTGCTGAACAAAAACGGTTCAGCGCTTTTGAGTGGTTTGGGGTGTTGTAGCTGTCAACGTTTGGTGCATCTAGTGGCGCTTCTGGATTCTTTCCATATTTGCCGGTTTCGTAGTCGTACCAGACAGCACTCTTGATTGCATCTGAGATTTTGATTACTTCGCCAGTTTCAGGATTGAACTTGATCGCAGTAATAGTTGAACCAAAACCGCCGTAATGGCGCTCGATTGCTGAAATAAAAGAGTCAGATGCTGATAATTCATGGTTAACAAAAATAGTTACGGTGCCATCGCCGTTGCGAACTGCACCCATTCCGTCTGGGACACCTTCCCAGGTAAGACCGTACTTATCGCCAGCAGCCAAAACTTGCGAAATGGTTGCAGCTTGGTTGGTTGATTCCATGTAGGTCAAAGCTTCGTCAGCCATTGCTGGATTGACGGTTAATGCACTTACTACTGCAGCAACAACTGCAATCTTTCCCAGTGCAAAACGCTTTTGAAGCGCCATAATAGAGAGATCCTCTCGCTAAACCCATTGTTGGGATGGCGCAAGAATGACAGGGCTTGGTTAACGCAAGGCAAACTTAATTTGATTTCTAAGTGCCAAGTTGGACAATAGTTAAAGAGTTTTGGTTAACAAAAAAGCGCTGACCAAAACTTGGCCAGCGCTTTTTTGAATCTGGTTACTTGATTTTTGTACCAGTCGAACGAAGGTCTTCACAAGCCTGAGTTACACGGGCAGCCATTCCTGCTTCTGCAAGCTTGCCATATGCACGTGGATCGTAGGCCTTCTTGTTTCCAACTTCGCCGTCAATCTTTAATACGCCGTCATAGTTCTTGAAAACGTGATCAACAATTGGACGAGTAAATGCGTATTGGGTGTCAGTGTCGATGTTCATCTTCACTGTGCCGTAATCGAGAGCTTCGCGAATTTCAGAAAGAAGTGAACCTGAACCACCGTGGAACACAAGATCAAATGGCTTTTCTTTTCCGTACTTCTCGCCAACTGTCTTTTGCAAAGTGTCGAGAATTGAAGGAGTCAAAACTACGTTACCTGGCTTGTAGACACCGTGGACGTTGCCGAAGGTTGCTGCAACCATGTAGCGGCCGCGCTCGCCAAGTCCTAGTTTTTCAGCAGTTGCTAGTGCATCTTCTGGAGTCGAGAAAAGTTTTGCATCATGCTTCGCTTCGATGCCATCTTCTTCGCCACCAACAACACCGATTTCGATTTCAAGAATGATGTTTGCAGCTGCACACTTGTCTAGCAATTCATTTGCAATGTCTAAGTTTTGGCTCATTGGAACTGCAGAACCATCCCACATGTGTGATTGGAACAGCGGTAGTTGGCCTTTCTTTACACGTTCTGCACTGACATCAATCAGTGGACGCATGTAGCCATCAAGTTTTTCGAGCGGGCAGTGATCTGTGTGTAGCGCAATTTGTACGTCGTACTTTTCTGCAACAACGTATGCGAATTCAGCTAGCGCACGTGCACCAAGCACCATGTCTTTTACGCGTTGACCAGAAGCGAATTCAGCGCCACCCCAAGAAAATTGGACGATGCCGTCTGATTCTGCTTCGGCGAAACCGCGGATTGCAGCAACAATGCTGTTTGAAGAAGTGACGTTGATTGCTGGATAAGCAAAACGACCGGCTTTTGCACGGTCCAACATTTCACGGTAAATCTCGGGGGTAGCAATAGGCACGAAATGCTCCTAAGCGATAGTCAGGGATACGCCCGCAAGCCGCGGACACTTGCACATTCTCCCACGCAGGTTTTCACCGAAGAAAGCCCCCTATGAAGTGGCTTCAATTCCTCGAAGATTGCGAATATCGCGGTTGAACAGGCTCACGGTAACCATGACAATCACGAGTAATCCAGCGCCAATCAAGATCGGCTGCGGGCCAAAACGTTCGGCGAGCGGACCTGCAATTGCTAGCCCCACCGGTCCAAACAAAACCGATCCGAATGCATCGTATGCAGACACTCGACCAATAGATTCTTTCGGAATATTTGATTGCAAAGCGGTGGACCACAAAATCCAGGTCAACTCAAGACCAATTCCCATTAAGGCAGCTCCTGCGAACAAAACATATAAAGGTGCAGGTCCAGAAAGCATCAGCATGTAAAGACCAATTGGAAATGCTGAAATCATCATCATGACCATTGGGCGCTTTGGTCGTAACTTCATTCCGATTATTGCACCAAGCAATAAACCAACGCCTTCCATGCTGATTAATTGTGACCAAGTTACAGCGCCATCAAACTCATCTTTTGCGACAAGTGGTCCAAGAACACCATCAGTCGCACGCATGGCCATAACAATTAGAGTGAAACAGGCAACCACAACAACAACCCATTTGTACGACCAAAAAACTTTCCAGCCATCATGTAGTTCTTTAATGACAGATTCTGATTCAGTTGCACGCGAAGATGTGTGACGCAAAGTCCAGACAAGTAATCCTGCGACAAGAAATGTTGTAGCATCAACGGCAATTGCGATTGCCCCTGAAAATTGCGAAACCAAAAAACCGCCAGCTGCTGCACCAAAAATCATTGCTGCGTTGCTTCCGAATGCCAAATATGAATTGGCAGTCTGTAAATATTCTTCTTCCATTAAGTCTGCTGGAAGTCCAGGAAATGCTGGATACCAAAGTGCATTCAAAACGCCCGACATCGCAGACAGAATTACTAAATAAATAATCGGAGGATTTCCAGCGAAAACATTTCCGGTCCAAAATAGATAAGCCATCCCAAAAACCACAAAGCTCAAAATGATGTCCATAATTGCAATCATTCGCGCACGGCCAATTCGGTCTGCGAACACACCACCGAGAGGAAGCATGATTACTAGCGGGATAGCTTGGGCAGTTAAAACCAAACTCAAAGTGGAGGCAGTTCCGTCAGGTAAAGCAAAAATAGAAAAAGCGAGGGCGGTTGGCGCCATACCGTTTCCAAGATTAGAAATTGTGCGAGCAAGAAGTAGTCGGCGAAACTTTGCTTGACCAAGCACAACTTTGTGCTGATTTTTCATCGTACTTCTTTCAGTTAACTTCTTGGGCGAAAACATGGCGTCGAATCCACGCATGCATGGCGATTGCCGCCGCTGCACCAGCGTTGATTGACCGGGTAGAGCCAAATTGTGCAATAGAAAGGCAAGAAGTTACTAATTCACC
>JBEBBT010000170.1:0-7636 GCA_041158245.1 Actinomycetota bacterium
CTGGTCCTGTGAGCGCAGTTGTGCGCGTGCCAGGGTCGAAGTCCGTGACCAATCGCGCCCTCGTTCTTGCCGCACTCGCTAACGGCCCATCTGTTGTGACCCAGCCGCTGATTGCCCGCGATACCAAACTCATGGTGGCTGGGCTCACCTCATTGGGCGCGAAATTTGAAGAAGTTAAAGACGGTTGGAAGATCACACCTGCCCCACTTGTTGGCAAAACCGAAATTGATTGTGGTCTTGCCGGCACAGTAATGCGCTTTCTACCGCCAGTTGCTGCACTTGCATCGCAACCTGTTCGGTTTGATGGAGATCCACGTGCACGAGTTCGTCCAATGCAACCGATCGTTGAAGCTCTTCGCGAACTTGGTGCAAAAGTGGATGATGATGGGCGCGGAACTTTGCCGTTCACTGTTACTGGTAATGGCGAGTTAAAAAATGAAGTGACAATCGATGCATCCGCGTCTAGTCAATTTGTTTCTGCATTACTTCTAGTAGGCGCGCAAATGCCAAACGGAATAACGATCACACATTCAGGAAGTTCGCTTCCATCTATTCCACACATCGACATGAGTGTTGAAATGTTGCGCGAACGCGGTGTCAATGTTGAGGTTGATATCGAATCGCAAAACCATGCAGTTTGGAAAGTTTTGCCAGGAACAATTCACGCAATTGATTATGTGATTGAACCAGACCTTTCAAACGCACTTCCATTCCTTGCCGCCGCGATGGTGACAAAAGGCAGCATCACAATTCCAGACTGGCCAAGTCGCAGCACCCAACCCGGTGCACAACTGCCAGCGCTTTTAGAACTTATGGGCGCAACCACAAAACTTGATGACAACGGACTAACCGTCACTGGCCCCGAAACTTTGCTTGGTCTAACCGCAGACTTAAAAGACGTGGGCGAACTAACTCCAGTGCTAGCAGCTCTTTGTGCACTCGCAAGCACACCATCACACCTAAGTGGCATCGCACACTTACGCGGTCACGAAACCGATCGCCTCACAGCGCTTGCAACCGAAATCAACAAATGCGGTGGCGATGTGACTGAAACTGATGATGGATTAATCATCAATCCAGCGCCTTTGCATTCAGCAATTTTTGAAACCTACGAAGACCACCGCATGGCAACCGCAGGTGCAGTAATTGGGTTGAAAGTAGAAGGCATTGATGTGGTTGACATTGCTACCACTTCGAAAACTCTTCCTGACTTTGCAGGCATGTGGAACTCAATGCTTAACGGGACCAAATAACTTATGGCAAACAACCGCTTTCACGACGAAGACGACTTTAAAGCCCGTCCAACTCGCAGCGGCTCGCGCCCACGGTCGAAAGATCGCCCCGAATACAAAAACACCACACCAGGATTCGTTGTCGCTGTCGATCGCGGTCGCTTCACCGTCATGGTTCGTGAAGGTGAAAAAGATGAAGCGTTGGTTTATGCAATCAAAGCGCGAGACATTGGACGCAAAGGTGTTTTGGTTGGCGACAAAGTCCAAATGCAAGGTGACACAACTGGAAATCCAGATGCGCTCGCTCGCATCGTCACAGTAAACGAACGCACTTCCCTATTACGTCGAAGTGCTGACGACACTGACGATTCAGAACGCGCGATTGTTTCTAATGCGGATCAAGTTTTAATCGTGCAAGCTCTTGCCGACCCAACTCCGCGCATTCGTTTCATTGATCGATGTGTGGTGGCTGCCCTCGACGAAGGCATCACGCCAATTGTGGTTTTAACCAAAGCAGACCTTGCAAGCGACACTGAAATTCGAAAACAACTTGATGGACTAGACATTCAAGTGTTCACTGTGCAAAAAGACCAAGACCTTGAACCTTTAAAACAAATCCTGCACAACAAAATCTCTGTAGTCATCGGTCACTCAGGTGTTGGTAAATCCACGCTAGTCAACGGACTTGCGCCAAACGCACAGCGGCCAACTGGTGATGTCAACGATGTGACTGGCCGTGGCCGTCACACCTCAACCCAAGCAGTTGCGATTCACCTAGCAGACGGCGGCTGGATCATCGACACCCCGGGTGTTCGCTCATTTGGTCTGGCCCACATCAAAGCTGAAGACCTCATCACTTTCTTCCCGGACCTCGAAGCCGGAACAGACGATTGCCCACGCGCATGCTCGCACAACGAAGAAGCTTGTGCTCTTGATGAATACATCCAACAAGAGAACCTAAATCCCACCAGACTCGATTCACTTCGCCGCCTAATCACATCGCTCTCTTCTGCTGAATAAACCTTAACTACGCTTACCCCATGTCCAAATTGCAATCAAAACTCGATTTCGCACTCGCTCTTTCCGAGGTTGCAAATCAGATGTCACTTGCAAAATACAAGACTGCATCTTTGAAAATTGAAACAAAACCTGACCTCACTCCAGTCACCGAAGCTGACACTGCAATCGAACAACAATTGCGAGTGCTAATTGCGCAAAACGAAAACGAACCCGTGCTTGGCGAAGAGTTTGGTCACGCAGATGTTGACCCAGACAAACCTCACTGGATCATTGATCCAATCGATGGCACAAAAAACTTTGTGCGAGGTGTTCCCGTTTGGGCAACCTTGATTGCATATGTTGAAAACAAAACACCAGTTGTTGGTGTCGTTTCTGCCCCAGCAATGAACCGCACCTGGTGGGCGGCGAAAGACCTTGGCGCTTTCACAAAAGACCCACACAACCAAACCACAAAGCTCGAAGTTTCCAAAGTCAGCGAGCTAAAGGACGCATCCTTTTCTTACTCAGACCGAGTTGGTTGGGATCGCTATCCCAAAGGTGAAGCTGCCCTCGATCACTTAATTAAAAACTGCTGGCGCACCCGCGCATACGGCGACTTCTATTCCCACATGCTCGTAGCTGAAGGCGCAATCGACATTGCAGCTGAACCTCAACTCGCCCCGTGGGATGTAGCAGCCCTTGTCCCAATCGTCACCGAAGCCGGCGGCCAAATGACCGGCTACGACGGTTCGCCATGCTTAACAGCTAATGCAGGCTTAACCACAAACGGTTTGTTGCATGGTCAAGTAATTGGATTGCTTAATTAAATGCAAGAAAAAGATTTAACAACGTTAACGCGAAGAAGATTTATCGCTGCATCAGCAATCACATTATTTGCTGCAGGAAAACTCAATCCAGCAAGTGCGAAGAAAACTAGAAAGCTTTTAAGTGGCGTAGACATCTCGTGGCTTCCGGAAGTTGAGCGCTACCGAAAGAACTTTTTCACACGAAGTCGAAAACCTCTTAAAGCCATCAAGCTCCTCAAATACCAAGGTGTGAAAGTTGGTCGCATTCGAGTTTTTGTAAACCCAGATAGCGAAAACGGAGATCTAGATCGTGCAATCGATCTTGCAAAACGTCTCAAGAAATCCAACTTACAAATTTGCATCGACTTGCACTACTCAGATACTTGGGCTGACCCTGGCCACCAAACAACTCCGGCTGGCTGGAGCACTACTTCAATCGAAGACCTTGAAGACTCGGTTTACAACTACACAAAACAAACTCTGCGAAAATTCAAAGCAGCTGGTGTTACACCAGAGTGGGTGCAACTTGGAAATGAAATTTCAAACGGGATGATGTGGCCGTTGGGTCAAATTAACAGTTCCGATGCGACCCAATGGCAAAACCTTTCGCGAATTCATCAAGCAGCAACAAATGCCCTTAGACAAGTCGCGCCTAACGCAAAATCAATTCTTCATCTCGATTGCGGTGGCGACTACAACCGAGTCAAGTGGTGGCTAGAACAAGCAGACCAATACAACCTCACTGAATACGACATAGTTGGTGTCAGCTTCTATTCTCAATGGCATGGTGAATTGAGTGACTTGCAATCGGTGCTCAACTTAATTGCTAAAGAACGTAAACAGAAAGTTTTGATCGCAGAAACCGCCTATCCATGGATTGCGCAGTCATTTGGTTCTGATGTAATCAACATTAACCATCCCCCTTTGACCGATTGCCCTTACACAAAATCTGGACAAGCGAATTACGTCAAAAAACTTCAAAACATGCTTTTAGCTCTGCCCCAAAATCGCGGTCTTGGCATCTGGTGGTGGGAAGGCCTTGCAACAAAAGTAGAAAGTAACAATCAAATTTTTTGGAATGGCGGAATGGCTAATTCAACTCTCGTGGATACAGACCGCACTGCTCTTCCAGCACTAATTCAGCTGGGTTTGAAGTAGATGATTTGGATTCAACCGTAAATCCATCCCAGTCATTCATCGGTTAATAGTTCTAACTAAAGTGAAAGTAGACTGAATATGTTTGACCTATTCCAACAGTTTCCTTTTTGCAGTTTGAAACTCATCTTCTGAAATAGTTCCAGTATCAAACAAAATCTTTAGTTTTTCTATTTCTTCAGCAATACCTAATCTAGGTACCTCACTTCTTGGGGAACTTTGAACTTTGTTTGCCTCAATAACAGCAATGCCCGCTGCTTCCAACTTGAGCACTTCCTGCTCGGATTCAAAATTTTTCAAGGTAGCGGATAGGCTATTCAAATCTTCTTTGAAACTGTAAGTGTTTTTATCAGTAATTATCATAAGATAAACATCACCTCTGCGATTCGAAGTCGCCCCTACTGCCAGCATTCCAGGACTAAAAGCAGCGGCAGTTTGACCTATAGCGCGACCCAATCCAGTTTTCTTAGAAACGTTTATAGAGCTCTGTATCGAAAGTAGTTTCTCTGGTTCAGCTCTACTGATGCTTACATATCCTGTTTCGAAAATTTCTATTCTTTTCATGTTTACCCGACCTGAGGAAACGCATCTACCGTATTTTTCTATGAATTCCACCGGGACATCAAAAACTTCCTTGATTTCCTTCGAAGCATCTTTAGCAATCTGTTTCAGCTCTTTTCCAAGATCCTTAAATGACTTACCAAGCTCTTGCCCAGCATCCTTCAATTCCTTACCAGCATCCTTCAAGTCCTTACCAGCATCCTTCAAGTCCTTCTGCACCTCTGGCCATTCGCTTCTAATTTCTTCCTTCAATTCCTTGCTGGAGTCCTTCAATTCCTTACCAGCATCCTTCAGTTCCTTGCCAGCATCCTTAAGGTCTTTTTTCGTCTTTTGCCAGTCATTTCTAATTTCTTTCATCACTTCTTTGTCGGCATCCTGCAATTCCTTGCCGGTGTCCTTCAGTTCTTTCTTTGTCTCTTGCCAGTCACTTCTAATTCCATTTAAGTTCTTACTAATGCTGGAACTAAGGTCTAAACCCGGTTTAAGTTGGGATAGAGCTTCAAGAGCAGGCTCCAAATCGGACTTTTCCAAACCAAGAACTATGCTTTTTTTGTTTACTAAATCGATTTTTACAACTCTCCCAATATCTTTACTAATATCAGTGATCTGTTCGTTTAGTACCTCTTGTTTGATGGACCTTAAGTCTTTTTCGTAAGTAAGTATGCGTTGATTACTAACTAGGACAACAAAAGTCTTTAGGTAGGTGTATTTAGAAATGTATAAGAAATCTTCATTTTCTTTAGCTATTCCTGAAACTAATTCCTCTATTTGGTTAGGAATAATTTTGTTAGGCATTTCTCCTATGTACATAACTTTTCCTGCTTTCCCAACCCTCTATTTGTGTCCAAATCTTTTTCAATCTTATCAATTCGAGCGCCTGTACCCGAAAAAAACGCCTTCACTATCTCCACTAAACACATTTGTTATGCCGCAACTTTCGCAAAACGCACCAACTTGGATACCGATTACTTCATTTGAACCCTTGCAAATTGCGCTCTATTTGAAGTTTGAAGAGCTTCGCTCTTTACGTGTAGCCCAGCTAATGACTTCTTACATTTAGCAGCATAATTCTTTGCCATCCTCTAGTTCTTCTCATGAGAATCCAAGAGTGAGAAACTCTCATGAGAGCAATTTGAGTACACCTAAAAGAAAACCGGACTATTTCTAGTCCGGTTTTTGCTCACTTTGTGAGTGAGATTTAGTAGCGGGGGCAGGATTTGAACCTACGACCTCTGGGTTATGAGCCCAGCGAGCTACCGAGCTGCTCCACCCCGCGCCATCGCCTGTGAGGCGAACTTGGGTGAGTTTAGTTGAGAGCGAAGGGGTGGCCAAATTGGGGACTTTGAGCACTTGATTGTGATTGGTTGCGGGTGAAGAGTTATCTCATTCAAACATCTAGTTAGGGGATGATGTTATGAACAAGAACGTCACAATCGATTTCCTCGGTGCCGCCAGAACGGTTACCGGTAGCAAGTTTTTGGTGCAATCAAGTGGGGCTACGGTTCTATTTGATTCTGGTTTGTTTCAGGGCTTGAAAGAACTGCGGTTGAAGAACTGGCAAGAGTTTCCAGTTCCGCCAAGTTCCATTGATGCGATTGTGATCACGCACGCTCACTTGGATCACTGCGGTTATTTGCCAGCATTGGTGCGCGATGGGTTTAACGGTTCGATATATATGACCACCTGGACTGCAAAGTTGGCGGCTGTGGTTTTGCGAGATAGCGCAAAGTTGCAGACCGAAGATGCTGAATATGCAGCCCGCAAAGGTTATTCAAAACATAAGCAACCAAAGCCGCTGTATTCAATTGAAGATGCAGAGCGCACGATTGCAATGTTCAAGGTTGTGGATTTTAGAAAGACCGTGGAAGTTGCAACGGGTTTTTCAGTGACGTTTTATCCATGCGGTCACATTTTAGGTGCGGCATTTTTGGATGTGAATGTTGATGGCAAGCGGTTGTTGATTTCTGGCGACATGGGCCGGCCACAACATCCCATTCTCAATCCCCCAGACAACATTCCGTCTGGAGAGTTTGACGCGTTCATCGTTGAATCAACTTATGGCGACAGGGATCACGAGCCGCCAGCTTCTGAGTTTGCAGATGCAATTAATCGCACAATCAATCGCGGAGGCAGTGTTTTAATTCCAGCTTTTGCGGTGGATCGCACTGAAGTGATTTTGATGGAAGTAAAACGGTTGATGGATGAGCAGACGATTAAGCGGGTGCCGGTTTATGTGGATTCGCCGATGGCGCTAACCACTTTGGATTACTACCGCGATGCGTTGGTTGCAAAGTCAGAAGACATCCGAATGGATGTGGCGACCGATTATGAAACCCATGACTTGTTTGACCCTGGAACTTTGCACGAGCTTCGAACAGTTGAGGCCTCCAAGTCAATCAACAAACCAAGTTCTCCTTGCATAATTATTTCTGCAAGTGGCATGGCAACCGGTGGTCGTGTGGTGCACCATTTAGAAATGATGTTGCCAAATCCAAAGCACACAGTTTTGATGGTTGGTTTTCAAGCCGCTGGAACTCGTGGTCGACAATTGGTTGAAGGCGCGAAGTCGTTGAAGATGTATGGCCAGTATGTGCCGGTGCGCATGGAAGTTGTGCAAGTTGGTTCGTTTAGCGTGCACGCAGATCGCAAAGAAATGATTGAATGGTTGAAGACTTCAGACACTAAGCCAAAAGTGATTTATGTCGTCCACGGTGAAGAAAGTGCAGCCATGAACTTCCGCGATGCAATTGCGGATGAACTAAATCTCTTGGCCGTTGTTCCCAACGACCAAGAGCATGTAGTTCTTTAGTTTTTTAGTTCATCACCATTCGAGCTGAAATCTTCTGAGCTTCAGCAATTGCGGCAGATAGGCGCTTTTGCGCC
>JBEBBT010000171.1:0-11407 GCA_041158245.1 Actinomycetota bacterium
GCTTGATCAAAACCAAGATTTGTCATGGTGATGTTGCCAAGCATTCCAACCATCATCACACCAAGTGCAATTCCACCAAGTAAAGCAGGAACTCTTTGGCCTTTGATGCTTTCGGTTAGTGAATCGCTTGAATCAACACCAACCACCATCAAAACGAACAAGAACAACATCATGACCGCGCCGGTGTAAACAATGATTTGAACCATTGATAAGAACGGCGCTTCCAAGATTGCATAAAGAACAGCCAAGTTGATCATGGTTAGTGCAACAAAAAGAGCACTGTGCACAGCCTTTTTGCTGAAAACCATTCCGAGAGCACCAAGTACTGAGAGCACAGCACAGGTCCAAAAAGCAAAAGTCATTTATTTCACCTCGCCTGCATTGTTGATGCCAGCACGGGCTGCTACTTCTGCAATTTGCGCATCGGTCGCGCGAGAAATTTTGCCTTGGTAGTAATCACGTTCAGTCATACCTTCAACCATGCTGTGTGGAGCTTGCGCCATGTTTGGCATCAAAGGTGCGAGCAGATCTTGCTTTTCGAAAATCAAACTTTCACGAGTTTGGTCTGCAAGTTCGAATTCGTTTGTCATGGTTAACGCACGAGTTGGGCAAGCTTCAATGCAAAGTCCACAGAAAATGCAACGTAGGTAATTGATTTGGTAAACCCGACCGTAACGCTCGCCTGGTGAGAAACGTTCTTCGTCAGTGTTATCTGCACCTTCAACCAAAATTGCGTCAGCCGGGCAAGCCCATGCACAAAGTTCGCAACCAACACACTTTTCCAAACCATCTGGGTGACGATTTAGTTGATGGCGGCCATGGAACCGTGGCTTTGGTGGGTATTTATCTTTTTGTTCTGGGTAGTTCTCCGTGTTCGGCTTTTTGAACATGGTGGAGAAGGTCACCCAGAATCCACGAATTACTTGTGGCACACGAGACATCTTTAGGACTCCTCAACCTGTAAAGCCGATTTCTCGGACTTCAAAACTTGACCTGGCAGTGGTGGAACTGGATGTCCACCAGCAAATGGATCGAATTCTTCAACTTCATCTTCGACTAACTCAGCTTCGCGCTTCTGGCGACGATTCTTTACTTCTTCAGCAATCCAACTGATGAAAAGCAAGACAGTTAGCGGAATTAGTAACCAACGGGCTGCACTTGCAGTATCGAAACCTTCAATGTTGCGAGTTGCGCGAGCTGCAGAAACAATCAAAATCCAGCCGATTGAAACTGGTAGCAAAACTTTCCATCCAAATTTCATAAATTGGTCGTAGCGCAAACGTGGAAGTGTTCCGCGCAACCAAATGAATACGAAAATGAATACAGAAATTTTGCCGAAGAACCAAAGCATTGGGAACCAGCCGGTGTTTGCACCTTCCCACAAAGAGATTGGCCATGGAGCGCGCCATCCACCGAGGAACAAAGTAGTTGCCATTGCAGAAACAGTGACCATGTTGATGTATTCAGCCAAGAAGAACAATGCGAACTTCAATGATGAATATTCAGTGTGGAAACCACCAACCAATTCACCTTCAGCTTCAGGAAGGTCGAAAGGCGCACGGTTTGTTTCACCGACCATTGCCATTACGTAAATCACGAAAGATGGAAGCAACAAAACGATGAACCAAGTGCTCGCTTGAGCAGCCACAATTTCCGAAGTTGAAATTGAACCTGCATACAAGAACACTGCGACAAACGAAAGTCCCATTGGGATTTCGTAAGAAATCATTTGCGCACTTGAGCGTAGACCACCAAGCAGTGCGTAGGTAGATCCAGATGACCAACCTGCAAGAACAATTCCGTAAATTCCAATCGATGCAATCGCTAGTACATACAAAACAGAAACTGGGAAGTCAGTAAGTTGCAATGGGGTCACGGTTCCAAAAATGGAAACTTCTGGACCGAATGGAATTACCGCAAATGTCATGAATGCAGGTACAGCCGAAAGCACTGGCGCTAACCAGTAAACCGCTTTGTCTGCAGTTCGCGGAACGATTTCTTCTTTCAACGCAAGCTTGATGCCGTCCATTAAAGATTGCAATGAACCGCCAGGTCCAACACGATTTGGTCCAACGCGCATCTGCATCCAGGAAACCACTTTGCGTTCCATAATGATGGTAATCAAAGTTACGAGTACCAAGATTACGAAGATGCCAACAGCTTTGAGTGCCACAAGCCAGAGTGGATCTACTCCAAAAGCCGAAAGACCATCAGCGATTAGATGTTTCATTGACCACCTCCGCGCTTGATGGTGACGACATTTCCGTGGGCCGCACCTAGATTCTGACGAACTTTTGCATCACCAGAATTAGTTGGTAGCCAGACTGTGTTTTCTGCACCTTCAACAAAAACTGCTTCCACAGTGATTGATCCGAGTGAAGTTGAAACCTCTACCAAATCACCTTCAGAAATTGAATGAGATGCGGCTGTCTTTGGGTTAATTCCAGCAATTACATTGCGAGCAGTTGCAGCCAAGAAAGGTTCACCTTCTTGCAATGCACCATCGTCAATCAATTGGTTCCAAGTGCTCAAGGTCAAACCTTGCGCGGCATCAGCCCCATGAGTTGGTGCTGAAATCCGTGTAGCTGGGGATTCAAACTGAGCAAGTTCTGCGCGAAGTTGTGCGACATCTTGGCGACCAATGATTACATCCATTGCATCAGCAATCATTGCAAGCACGCGCGCATCGGTGAGTTTGTTGTGTTCACGAATTGCTTGACCAAATCCGCGAGCACGACCTTCCCAATCTAAGAATGTGCCAGATTTTTCAGTTACAACCGCGACTGGCAAAACCACATCAGCAAGTTCAGTCACACTTGAGGGACGAACTTCTAGAGAAACCACGAATGGTGTGTTTTCGATTGCTTTTAGTGTGCTAGCTGCATGTTGAGTATCTGCAACATCAACGCTAGTGATCAACAAGGCTTTCAATTCACCATTTGCAGCCGCATGCACAATTCCACCGAAATCGCGACCTGCAGATTTTGGTAATTCATTTTCTTCAACTGCCCAAATTTGAGCAGCTTTTGCTCGGGCAGCTGCATCACTCAAAGAATTTCCATTTGGAAGTAGGCCTGGCAAAAGACCAGCATCTACCGCTCCACGATCGCCTGCACGACGTGGAACCCAAGCCAACTTTGCGCCAGATTCTTTAGCTTTGTTTGCAACTTGTGAAAGCAGACCAGTAACTGATGCAGCTCGCTCGCCCACCAAGATGATGGTGTTTGCATCAAGTGACAATCCTGAAAGTGCAGCAACCTCATGGCCAGCTTGGGTTGAGATTACATTTGCATTCAACTTCTTATTTCCAGAAGTTACGTGCGAAGTAATTGCAGTGACTTTTGTGCGACCGCGACGAACTGCTTTGCGTAGTCGCAACTGAATCATTGGACTTTCATCCTCTGGTTCAAACGCAATTAGCACAACATGCGCGGCTTTTTCTAAGTCTGCATAAGTAACACCAAGTCCGGTACCTGCAACCACTGAACTCAAGAACTGAGTTTCTTCGGTTGAGTGTGGACGGGAACGGAAATCAACATCGTCAGTTCCAAGTACTGCGCGAGCAAATTTAGAAATTGCGTATGCATCTTCCAAAGTGTGACGTCCGCCAGCAAGTACTGCGGTTGCACCTTTTGCAGCCTGCAATCCTTTAGCGGCCACGTTAATTGCTTCTGGCCAAGATGCTGGATGTAGCAAGCCATCTTCACCGCGAACTAGCGGATGAGTTAGCCGACCTTCTTGAACATAAGGGAAAGCGAATCGACCCTTGTCGCAGTTCCATTCTTCGTTGACCTGTGGATCATCCCAAGCTAAACGGCGCATTACGTTTCCGCGACGAATGTCGGTGCGCAATGAACAACCGCTAGCACAGTGTTCACAAGTTGTTGGAACTGAAACTAAATCGAATGGACGAGAACGGAAACGGTATTTCGCACTTGTCAAAGCACCTACCGGACAAATCTGAATTGTGTTTCCGGAGAAGTATGAATCGAATGGTTGGTCATCAGAAATACCAACTTGCTGCTGAGCTCCACGTTCAAACAAATCAATTAGTGGATCGCCAGCAACTTGATCTGCAAATCGCGTACAACGTGCACAAGAAACGCAGCGTTCACGATCTAGTAAAACTTGTGCAGAAATGTTGATTGGTTTTTCGAACTCACGCTTTGTGCCATCGAAACGAGATTCACCACGGCCATTTGTCATCGCTTGGTTTTGAAGTGGGCACTCGCCACCTTTGTCGCAGACTGGGCAATCAAGTGGATGGTTGATTAGCAAAAATTCCATCACACCTTTTTGCGCTTCATCTGCAACTGGCGAAGAAACCTGTGTACGAACTTTCATTCCTTCAGCAACTGTGATTGCGCAAGATGGTTGTGGTTTTGGTTGACCTTCGATTTCAACTAGACATGCACGGCATGCAGCAACTGGGTCTAGAAGTGGATGGTCGCAAAAACGTGGAACCTGAACACCGAGTTGTTCGGCAGCGCGAATGATCAGAGTGCCTTTTGGAACCTGCACTTCAATGTCGTCAATTGTTAAGGTGACGAGCTCTACTGGAGTGTTATCAATAGTCATCAGACATTCGCCTTTGTGAATACGGTGGTAGCAGATGGATCGAATGCAATATCAGCTGCGGTTAGAACACCTGCTTCAAATTCAGTGCGGAAATGTTTCATCGCTCCAGGGAATGGAGTGGATGCAGCATCGCCAAGTGCACAGAAAGAACGGCCCATGATTTGTTTGCACAATTCATCGATTTTCGCCAAGTCAGTTTCTTGCCCCTCGCCTTTTTCAAGACGCTTTAACAATCCACTAATCCAGTAAGTACCTTCACGGCAAGGTGTGCACTTTCCACAAGATTCATGCTTGTAGAACTGCAACCAGCGGCTAACAGCTTTTACAACACTTGTGGTTTCGTCAAACACCATTGGCGTACCGGTTCCGAGCATGGTTCCAGCAGCAGCCATATCTTCATAAGTAAGTGGCAGATCTAAATGTTCTTCGGTCAACATTGGAACTGAAGAACCACCTGGAACCCAGAACTTCAATGTATGACCGTCGCGCATTCCACCTGCATGTTCAAGCAATTCGCGCATGGTTGTACCAAGTGCAGCTTCGTAAATACCTGGACGCTTTACGTGACCAGAAACTGCAAAGAGTTTGAAACCAGGAGATTTTTCAGTTCCCCATTGCTTCAACCAATCTGCACCATTGCGAACGATGTATGGAATGTTCGCAATTGTTTCAACATTGTTGATCACTGTTGGAGATGCATACAAACCAGCTACTGCAGGAAACGGTGGCTTCAGACGAGGTTGGCCGCGGCGTCCTTCAAGTGAATCAAGTAGCGCAGTTTCTTCTCCACAAATATAAGCACCAGCACCAGCATGCACAACAACTTCAAGATTAAATCCAGAACCTTGAATGTTTTGGCCAAGTAATCCGGCGGCATACGCTTCTTTGACCGCGTTGCGTACACGACGAATTACATGTGGAACTTCACCGCGAATATAAATGAAAGCATGGTTTGCGCGAATTGCATAAGAAGAAATCGCGACACCTTCAATTAGTGCATGTGGATTTGCCAACATCAAAGGAATGTCTTTGCATGCACCAGGCTCTGATTCATCAGCGTTAACAACTAGGTAATGAGGCTTTCCATCGTTTTGCGGAACAAAGCCCCACTTCATTCCAGTTGGGAAGCCTGCTCCACCACGACCACGCAAACCTGAATCTTTAACAGTTTGAATGATTGAATCTGGATCAGACTTCAATGCTTTAGCGAGAGCTACATAACCATGATGGCGCTTGTAACCTTCAAGTTTGTATGAATCTGCTTCATCCCAGTGGGCAGTAAGGATTGGAGTTAAAACCATTTTGATTAGACCTCCGAACTCGGTAGCGTCTGGCCAACTTCTTTGGCACGCTTCAAACCTGCAAGCATTTTTTCATCAATCGCTGGTGCATCAACTTCGTTGTCATCAAAGCCAGCAAGTTGGCGTTCAGATGCGCTAAGACCTTTGATAACCGGACCGCGAGTTGAACGAACTTCTTTTCCTTCGCGCAAATCTGAAATTGCTTTGCGAACACCATCGACCGTTGCATCGTCGAAGAATTCCCAGTCCAGAGTTACAACTGGAGCATGTGTGCAAGCCGCTTGGCATTCGATTTTTTCTAAAGTGAAGTTTCCATCTTCAGAAGTTTCATCATGACCGGTATTGAGGTCATTTGAGATTGCGTTCCAGATTGCATCTCCACCGAGCAAACCGCACATTGTGTTTGTGCAAACGCCGATGTGGTGTTTGCCAGTGTTGTGGCGCTTGTACATTGTGTAGAAGGTTGCAACCGCAGCAACTTCTGCAGTGGATAGCTCTAGTACGTCCGCACAAAGTGCGATTCCGTCCGAAGAAACTGAACCTTCAACGCTTTGCACCAAATGCAACATTGGCAAAAGTGCAGAACGTGAATGCGGATAACGACCTGCAAGATCTCTGGCTTCATTCCAAGTAGATTCTGAAAAAGTCATTAGCGGTCAACACCACCCATCACAGGATCGATACTTGCAACAACTGCGATCAAGTCAGCGACCTGTCCGCCTTCTGCCATTGCTGGCATTGCTTGAAGATTGTTAAATGAAGGATCGCGGAAATGCACGCGATATGGCTTGGTGCCACCGTCGGAAACAATGTGCACACCCAGTTCACCACGTGGGCCTTCAATTGCTTGGTAAACCTGGCCAACTGGAACTTCAAATCCTTCAGTGACAAGTTTGAAGTGATGAATCAAAGCTTCCATGGATTCGCCCATAATTTCTTTGATGTGATCTAGTGAGTTTCCTTGTCCATCTGCGCCAACTGAAAGTTGAGCTGGCCAAGCAATCTTCTTGTCTTCAACCATTACTGGGCCTGGTTGCAAACGATCTAGACACTGTTCAACAATTTTCAGTGATTCATTCATTTCTTCCAAACGAATCAAGAAGCGACCGTATGCGTCGCATGAGGTGCGAGTTGGAACATTGAATTCATATGTTTCATAACCGCAATATGGTTGTGTTTTACGAATATCCCACGGCAAACCTGCAGAACGCAAAACTGGACCAGTCATACCAAGTGCGATGCATCCGGTGAGATCTAGATAACCAACATCTTTTGTGCGCTTCATCCAAACATCGCTGTCGACCAAAAGATCGCGGGTGTCTTTGAAGTTTTTCTTCAACTTCTCAATTGCCTCGCGAATTTTGAATTCTGCATTTGCAGGAAGATCTTGCGCAAGTCCACCAGGGCGAATGAACGCGTGGTTCATGCGAAGACCAGTGATGTATTCGTAAAGTTCCAAAATGATTTCGCGTTCACGAAGACCAACTGTCATTGCAGTCAATGCGCCGAGTTCCATACCACCAGTTGCTAAACAAACTAGATGTGAAGAAACACGATTTAATTCCATCAACATAACGCGAATGACGTTTGCGCGTTCTGGAATCTGATCGGTGATTCCGAGAAGTTTTTCGACTGCAAGGCAGTAAGCAACTTCGTTGAAGAATGGTGACAAGTAATCCATTCGGGTTACATAAGTAACGCCTTGGGTCCATGAACGGTATTCGATATTTTTTTCAATACCAGTGTGCAAATAACCAATTGCACTACGGGCTTCAACAACTGTTTCGCCTTCAAGTTCCAAAATCATTCGAAGTACACCGTGTGTAGATGGATGCTGTGGTCCCATGTTTACAACTACGCGTTCTTGATGGCCTTCAGCTGCACCATGCACGCTATCCCAGTCGCCACCAACAACGGTGTGTACGCGACCTTCAGTTGTGTCGTATGAATCTGCGTAAAAATCGTTAGTCATTAGTAAGACCTACGTTCGCTAGGAGCCGGCACTGTTGCACCTTTGTATTCGATTGGAATTCCACCGAGTGGGTAGTCCTTGCGTTGCGGATGGCCTGGCCAATCGTCTGGCATTTGAATGCGAGTCAATGCTGGGTGGCCATCAAAAATAATTCCGAAGAAATCGTAAGTTTCGCGTTCATGCCAATCTGCAGATGGCCAAATTGCGGTAACTGATGGAATGTGCGGATTTGATTCTGGAACTGCAACTTGCAAACGCACGCGACGATTGTGGGTCATTGAAAGTAATTCAATACTTGCAACAAGTTCTCGGTCTTTATCGCCTGGAAAATGAATGCCAGAAACAGAAACGCAGACCTCAAATCGCAAAGATTCAACATCGCGAAGGGTCTGCGCAACCGAAACCAAATGTTCCGCTTTCACGTTGATACACATTTGGTCGCGATCAATTACATAAGAATCGATTGCAGCGTTTGATGTGATTCCTTGCTTTGCAAGATTAGATTCAAGTTGATCTGCAACAACATCGAAGTAGCCACCAAATGGGCGCGAGGTTGCAGCTGGAAACATAACTGGTCGAACTAAGCCACCAAAACCTGAAGTGTCGCCAGAATCTTGATTGCGAAATGCGCCGATGCGAACATCAATTTGGCGAGCGACGGTTTCGCTTGCCGGTACTTCTAATGAGTTTTCGTTTTCGCTCATCGCATAAGTCCCTTTTGCAAGTGAAGCGGAGTTGCAGCAAGAGCTTCTTTTTCAAGAGCCGCAATTTCGCGTTCGCGATGAACACCAAGTTTTGTATTTTGAATTTTGTCGTGAAGTTCCAAAATTGCGTCAATCAACATTTCTGGACGAGGTGGGCAACCTGGCAAATAAATATCAACTGGAACAATGTGATCAACACCTTGCACGATTGCGTAGTTGTTGAACATACCGCCTGAAGATGAGCAAGCGCCCATTGCTAAAACCCACTTTGGTGCTGCCATTTGGTCGTAAATCTGGCGAAGTACTGGCGCCATCTTTTGAGAAACGCGACCAGCCACAATCATCAAGTCAGCTTGACGTGGTGATCCACGAAAAACTTCCATACCAAAACGAGCAAGGTCGTAACGACCAGCACCAGTTGCCATCATTTCAATTGCACAACATGCCAAACCAAATGATGCTGGCCACAATGAACCTTTGCGGGCATAGCCTGCAGCAAGTTCAACGGTGGTTAACAGCACACCACTTGGGAGTTTTTCTTCGAGACCCATAGTTTTCCTAGTCCCACTCAAGTCCACCGCGACGCCAAACATATGCGTACACGACTAGAACAGTTGCGATGAATAAAAACATTTCGAACAAACCAAAAATCCCTAGAGCATCGAAAGACACTGCCCAGGGATAAAGGAAAACAATTTCAATATCAAAAACGATAAAGAGCATTGCGGTTAAGTAATACTTAACGGGAAAACGTCCACCACCCATTGGTTGTGGGGTTGGTTCAATTCCACATTCGTATGCGTCAACTCGCGCGCGGTTGTACCGTTTTGGACCGGTTATTGCTGCAATTGCAACAGAGAAAACTGCGAAACCGCCAGCAATTAGTCCAAGTGCGAGAATCGGGATGGCGACGTTATTCACTGTCTAGTGCGTCCTTCACTACCCAAAATCGGGCTCTCAGATGTTCTAAAACCAGCCAAAGTCTAGTGTGGCTGAGAGTGAGCTCATGCAGGGAGTTCGCACAAAATTGAGAGTTGTAGGTCACACAAAATTAGGCTTTAAAGGCGGTGTGCACTGCAACGATTCCACCGGTCAGATTTCGCCAAGTCACCCTGTTCCAGCCGGCTTTCTTGATGATTTCAGCTAGTGGCAATTGGGCCGGCCAGGAGATGATTGATTCGGCCAAATACTCATACGCGGCTGGATTTGATGAGGTCTTTCGAGCGATCTTAGGCAGGGCTTTCATCAGATATTCGAGATAAATCTTGCGAAATGGGCCAAAAGTTGGCTGGCTGAACTCACAAATGACCAATTTTCCGCCTGGTTTGGTCACTCGCAGTAGTTCTTCAAGCCCGCGCTCGGTGTTGTGCAGATTGCGAAGGCCAAAGGAAATCGTCACCGCATTGAAGGAATTGTCCGCAAAAGGCAGATTTAGACCATCACCAGCCACAAAAGGCAGGTGCGAAAGCCGTTTTTTGCCCACTTTAAGCATTCCGAGGCTGAAATCACACGGAATCACTATTGCTCCGCGGCGATGCAGTGGCTCTGAGGAAGTGCCCGTGCCGGCCGCAAGGTCCAGCACAAAATCCCCAGCGGCTGGGTCAATTGCATTCAAAACCGCTTTACGCCAAATCCGGGTTTGGCCAAGTGCAAGTAGATCGTTTACAAGGTCGTATCGCTTAGCCACAGTGTCAAACATCTTCGCCACATCAAAAGGCTGCTTGTCGAGATTGGCACGGGTTGGATCCGAAGTTTCGCTACTCACCTGCTAATTCTCTATCTTCTTGGGACTTTAGACCAAAGTGCAGCTTTTTCTATGCGGTCTAACCTTCGGTCATGATTTTTTCTGGTGGAGTTGGTAGCTCAATTGCTAGCGATGTAATTGCACCAGCCGCAACTCCATCTTTAATTGTGCGAACCACTTTAGTTCCAGATGATCACCCATACGCATCATCAGATTTGTTGTCACTTGTCCCGGCAAATGGAGCACTTGCTTGGGTGCGTGATGGTGAAGGCCTGATTGGTTGGGGTGAATCTGCACGCTTAGTAGTTCGTGGACGCGAAAGATTTTCTCGCGCCCAAAGATGGTGGATAGATGTAATCCGTCACGCTGATATTGATGATGAGCTAAAAATTCCAGGCAGTGGCATTGTTGCTTTTGCTTCTTTCGCTTTTGAACCGGGTCGATCAGTTGTGGTGATTCCGCATATTTTGGTTGGACGTCGCGGAGACAAAACTTGGGTGACTTCAATTACTGATGCAAGCGAGCCGATTGAAAATCCACTTCTGCTTTTAACGCCACGTGAAAATGTGACTGCTACAGGAAGCATCACATGGGAAGAAGGAACTCAACCTGTTGCAAAATGGCAACGAGCGATTTCTGAAGTTGTCGAAAGAATTAGTCGTGGTGAAGTAGATAAAGTTGTTTTAGCTCGCGATGTGGTTGCGCGTTCAACCGAGCCGATTGATGTTCGCAATTTGTTAACTAAATTGAGTTCCGACTACAGCGAGTGCTGGGCATTTGCAGTTGACGGTCTAGTCGGTGCAACTCCAGAAATGTTAGTGAAGCGACGTGGCGACCAAGTTACATCGCGTGTTTTAGCAGGAACGGTTCGTCGCGGTGAAGATAAAAACCAAGATGCAAACTTGGCGGAAGCTTTACTCGCATCTGACAAAGATCAAGAAGAACACGAGTACGCAGTTTCATCGGTGGCCCAAGCCTTAGCAAATCACTGTACAAATCTTGATGTTCCCGAAGAACCTCGCTTACTTCGACTTGCAAATGTGCAACACCTAGCAACCGATATCACTGGTTTACTTGCAGATGAAATTCCAGTTTTAACTTTGGCTGC
>JBEBBT010000172.1:0-3138 GCA_041158245.1 Actinomycetota bacterium
TCTGCGATGCGATGTGATGGCCATCTCGTTCCAAAACCCGCTGCACGCCATGATCTGGATCTATATCCATCCAGATTGTGATTGCTTGGTGGGCGCGAATAACTTCTTGTGCGCTTCCAACTCCTTCAATAATCAGTATTTCTCGCGGCTTAATCTCGCGGCTAGCTCCAAAAGAAGCCGAAGCCCAATCATAAATTGGAAGCGATATGGAAGTTTTCTCTGCATGCGCCCGTGCAATTTTCTCTAGATCATTTGTTAACTTTTCACCCAGTGCGTCATCCCAGCCATCATAAATATCATCGAGACCAAGTAGATTCACTTCACGATTAGTACTGAAGTAGAGAAAAAGATTTTTAGCTAATGTACTTTTCCCGCTTCCTGCTGGGCCATCTATTGCTATGAGATGAGGTCCAGATGAAGCAAGTAAGTCAGTGAGCGCTTCGGTGAGATTCATACCAACGCTTCCATCCAATTACAGCAATAACGCAGAATGCTGCGTACAAAATGGATGTAAACCAATAGCCTAAAACCGCGAATTGAATTGTTGCTAGTAAGTCAATTGCAAACCAGAGTGGCCACGCTTCATATTTTTCGTAGACCATAATTGCTTGAGCGAAGAAGCTTCCAAGAAAAATAATTGCATCCGACCATGTGGCAGCAGCGCCAGCGTTTTGCAGCAGGGGTGTTAGTGCTAAGAAAGAAATAATTAAACCCGTTGCCCAATACAAGCGGTGCTTAGTTGAAAGCGCTGATGGGACTGCGCCCTTTGGTCCCCAACCAAACCACCCCCAAATCGCTGCAGCAATAAAAACGATTTGCAGTGCAGCACTTGCGAATAAATCTGCTTGATAGAAAAAAGCTGCATAGAGTGCACTGCTCAGCGCCCACCATGGCCATGTAATTCTCTTTGCTGTCACACCTAGGCCTACACCGATAAATGATGTGAGCGCCGCGATGAATTCAAGAATTGAAACTTCATATTCCCATGCTGTGAATAAAATTGAAGACATAATTAAAATCCCTTCCACATCCGCATTACCGGACGGGTCAAGCGGTCGATCTGAATTTCAGACCCTCTCAGCCATGAGCGGCTCCCGCATTACTAACTATAGAAGAAAAGTATTTATCTGGCAGCAATTGCGCGAATAAACGCTGGAAGTGCAACTCGGATTCGGCGAGCAGTGGAGGTTTTAGCGCGCTTGTTAAAAATGTCGTATCCAATTTTTTCTACTTCATCAACGATTCCACAGTACAAAGTACTGGCAGCCATGATGCATGGACGGCTGGATTCTTCCAATAATTGAATTCCGGGCTCTGCTTCACGTTGAAGTTGGCGGACTCTCTCAATTTGAAATTTAAGCGCTGCAGTTATTTCGGGAGTAAGTTTCTTTGCCTGAAGCATTTCTTGGGTTACGCCGAATTGTGCGAGCTCATCCAGAGGAAGATAAATGCGACCACGATCTAAATCTTCGCCCACGTCTCGAATAAAGTTTGCCAATTGAAATGCAATTCCTAACTTCTTTGCTGGTTCATACGCTGCATCAGAAAGCGGTCCTAAAATTGGAACCATCTGCAGACCGATGACAGCGGCAGATCCATATACATACTCCATTAAATCGTCATAAGTTTTGTATGTACTGACCGTTAAATCCATAGTCATCGAATGTAAGAAGTCCACAAAGTGTTGCTCAGGAATGTTAAATCGACGGACGGTATCTATCAGTGCGGCGCCAACATGGTCGGTACTAATTCCTGTTGAAATGGATGCCAAAACCGAGTCACCCCATGTTTTAAGGTGCGCGGCTTTTTCTTCATCGCTCAGTGTTGAAGAGAGATCATCGACAATCTCATCCGCGTATCGCGCAAAGCCATAAAGCGCGTGAACAAAGGGACGTTTGTGTGCAGGCAACAAGAGTGTCGCAAGATAGTAAGTTTTTCCGTGCAAAGAGTTAAGACGCTTGCACTCTTCATAAGAAGCTCGCAGAACTGGATCTTTAATTCCAGCAGCATCTAACTCATTCATTTACTTAACTGGTCCAACAATTCTCTCTGCGGCCAAACGACCTGAGATTAAAACCATTGGAACTCCGACTCCAGGTTGTGTTCCTGATCCGGTGAAGACAATATTTTCAAATCCACCAGCCATATTGCGTGGTCTAAATGGACCTGTCTGGAAGAAGGTATGCGCGCTTGCAAAGGGTGCACCGCGTTCCATTCCTTGTGCTTGCCAATCAAGGGGAGTGGTCATGACTTCCGTTTCAATTCCATCAGAGAATCCTGTGTATCCACGATCTTCTAAAGTTTTAATCATGTGATCGCGATATGGACCCGCTTGTTTCTTCCAATCAATATCCGCATCTAAATTCGGAGTTGGAAACAAGACGTAGTACGACTCTTTGCCGGCAGGGGCAAGGGATGGGTCATCTTTTGTAGGAATTGTTACGAGCACACTCGGATCACTCATAAGAGTTTTCTTATTGATTAATTCATCGAATACTCCATCCCACGACTCACCGAAGTGAATATTGTGGTGTGCGACGTGATCATATTTCTTAGAAGAACCCACGAGCAGTGTTACGCATGATGGGGAATAGCGAAGACGCTTGACAGATAGCGGTGTCTTTCCAAGAAGATCGCGCCATGCCACAGGTAAATCAGGGTTAAGAACTAGTGCATCACACTCAATGCGTTGACCAGTATTAGTGATTACGGCTTTCGCACGACCATTTGATGTTTCAATTTTTTCAGCTGTTGTGTTGTACATAAATTCGACACCGTGTTTTTGTGCAGCTGCTGCGAGGGCGCGAGGAACGGCGTGCATTCCACCTTTAGGAAAGAAGACACCATTTACTGAATCCATGTATGCGATTACTGCATAAATTGCTAGAGCTTGTTGAGGGCTGACACCTGCATACATTGCTTGGAACGAATAAACCTTTTGCAGACGAGGGTCCTTCATGAATTGATTTACTTTTGGAGAGAGGCGTCTAAATCCACCCAAAGCAATTAATCGAGCCAAATTTGGAGTCAGAAGATTAAGGGGCGAGTCAATATTTCTATCGATGAAATCATTCATCTCATACTTATACAACTTCGTTACGAATTCAACGTATTTACGATAGCCAGCAGCTTCAGCAG
>JBEBBT010000173.1:0-2892 GCA_041158245.1 Actinomycetota bacterium
CGTCGCTATTTCAATCCGATTTATCTTCACATTGAAGATGTTCCTGAATATGCAAATTTGAAGTCTCGCGATAAAGCAAAGATTGAAAAACTCGCAGAACCTCTATTGAAACTAAATCACACTCCAGATTTGCTAGATCGAGATCGAATTTGGAATGCAAAAAAAGAAGCTCTTGAAATTCTTTTGGACGACAAGTTAACTCCAGCTCGTCAAGCTTCATTTGATGCGTATGCAGCAAATGAAGGTGAAGGCCTTCGTTTATTTGCAACCTGGTGTGCATTCGCTGAGAAATATGGAATTTCATATGGCGATTGGCCAGAAGGAATTCGCACACCTGAAAGTGCAGAAATCAAGAAATACACAGATAAATTTGCAAAGCGAATTGATTTCTATGCAAAACTTCAATGGCTAATCGATGAGCAGTTTGCTCGCGCCCAAGCAGCCGCCCGTGAAAGCGGAATGGTTGCAGGCGTTGTGCACGACCTTGCGGTTGGTGTGCATCCAGAGGGTGCTGATGCATGGGCACTTCACTCGGTCCTTGCACAAGGAATCAATGTTGGTTGCCCACCAGATATGTTCAACCAACTAGGTCAGGACTGGTCGCAACCACCATGGCGTCCAGATGCATTGGTGGAAGCGGCATTCAAACCTTTCCGTGACATGCTTCGAACCATTCTTCGTCACTCGGGCGGAATTCGTGTTGACCACGCGCTTGGACTTTTCCGTTTGTGGTGGATTCCACAAGATGGTGGCGCAAAAGATGGAACTTATGTTTGGTATGACCACGAAGCAATGGTTGGCATTCTTGCTCTTGAAGCTCAACGAGTTGGCGCATTCGTAGTAGCTGAAGATTTGGGCACTTTGGAACCATGGATTTTGGATTATCTAGTTGAACGCGAAATCATGGGAACAAACATTGCATGGTTTGAATACGACAAAGATGGCAATCCGAGAGCACCAGAAGATTGGCGTGAATTGTCGATGGCAACTGTTTCAGTGCATGACATTCCTCCAGCTGCTGGATTTATGGATGGTGAACACTTAAGAATCAAAGAGGATCTCAATTTGTTTACAACAGATTCTGAACCTTTTTGGGCAGAACACCGCGCAAACATGGCAAAGTGGGAATCATTCCTGCGCACCTATGGATACGTCGATGAAACTGCATGGAGTCGTCCTCTTTCAACCCAAACAAAAATTGAAGGTATGCATCGCGTCTTGGCGCATACAAAGGCTAGATTGCTTGGTGTTTCACTTCCAGACATCGTCGGCGATGTGCGCGCACAAAATCAGCCAGGTACAGATCAGGAATATCCAAACTGGCGAGTTCCAACTTGCTACGGTGATGGCAAACCATTGCTATTAGAGGATTTCACAGAGAAACCAGAAACTGCAGAACTTGCAAAACGTATTTTTGCAGCGGTCACACATCGCAGACATTGGTAAGCGAATAGGATTCAGGTATGAAAATTGTGAAAAACACAGTTAAATTTTTAACCGCAGCAATCACTTTTATTGCAGTTTCAATCACGCCAGCATTTGCGAATATTCCTGATGCGGGAGAAGAAACTGGTGAAGGTTTAACTGCACTTGAGACCATTATGTGGTTTGTGGTTGCCCCAGCTGCAATCTGGATAATCATTTGGTTCTTATGGTCAATTCCAAAGTGGCGCCGAAGCAACATGCCACAGACAGGCGAGAACTGGAATCCAAAACCATCATCGGATGTTGTAAACCAATAACCTAAAACAAAAAGGCCGGCTATGACAGCCGGCCTTTTTGTTTTGTAATTTACTTATCAGCAGCTTGTGCAGCGAGTGCACGCACTAGGCCATCTCGGCCTTCGCCCACAAGACGCTTGCATCCGTAAGGTACTTCATCTTTTTTCAAGAATTCGTTTGCCGCATCAACTGTGGCTTGCGAAATTTGAATCGCTGGGAACAAGCCATTCGTAAGAGTTTGGGCAATTTCATTTGAACGAGTTTCCCAAAGCTTTGGCAGCATCTCGAAGTATGGCTTTACATAACCTGCACTCAATTCACGGTTGTCGAGATCCATAAATCCGCCAACCATTGCACCGATGATTTCATTTGAAAGTTCATTGTCGTTTAGCAATGAATCCCAAATCTTTTTCTTGTTCTCGGCAGTCGGGATAAGTGCACGTGCAGTTGCGGCATTGCGCTTACCTGCAGAAGTTACGTCTGCAATCTCTTCCTTTGCGATTTCTGCTTCACCAACTCGGCCAGTTGCAGCAAGTCGACTTAGCAGCATCCATCGGAAGTCAGCGTCTACCTTAATGCCTTCGATTGAAACAGATCCATCCAGCAAACCTTCTACAACTGCAAGCTGTTCGTCGGTTCTAGCGATTCCAACAAAGTTTTTCGCTGAAGCAAACTGTGCATCGCTTCCGGCTGGCAAAGTGCGTGTCCAGTTGAGGTACGCATCTGCAAGCTTCAACATGTTCTTTTCACGCTTGTCAGGATGCGAATACAACTGAGCGGCAGTGCGAGTCTGCATCAACACACGCTGAATAATCGGAATGAAAGATTCAAGTGGGAGCGCGCGTTCGATTAGATCAATGAAGTCGCTAGTTGCCATTTCAGCATCGCGAGTCATGTCCCATGCTGCAGACATCATCAAAGCACGAGCCAGTGAATCTGGAATAGTGCCAAGGCTTTCAACAGCAGTCTTGAGTGAGCGTTCGTCCAAACGAATCTTTGCGAATGTGAGGTCATCATCGTTTAGCAAAAGCAAATCTGGTTGCTTAACTCCAACAAGATCTTTCACTTCAGTTCGAGCGCCTTCGACATCTAGTTCAATTTGTTGAACTCTCTCGAGACCCTTTGCGGTCTTGTTGTAAAGGCCAATAGCAATACGATGTTTGCGAAGTTC
>JBEBBT010000174.1:0-2918 GCA_041158245.1 Actinomycetota bacterium
GTGTTTGATCAACTCTCAGCGAAACTCACCGCTGCGGTAAAAAGCATTCGCGGCAAAGGCAAAATTTCGCAAGCCGATGTAGATGCGGTTGTTAAAGAGATTAGAACTGCACTTTTGGATGCAGACGTTGCGCTTTCAGTTGTTAAAACTTTCACCGAACGAATCCGTGAAAAAGCCGTCGGATTAGAACTTTCTGGAACTTTAAATCCAGGTCAAGAAGTCATAAAAATTATTCATGAAGAACTTGTCCAGGTTTTGGGAGGCGATCTTCAAACCGAAGGTGGCGCTCGGCGGCTTAGATTCGCCAAAAATCCGCCGACCGTAATTATGTTGGTTGGTTTGCAAGGTGCCGGTAAGACCACGCTTGCTGGAAAACTTGCCAAGCACTTGAAGTGGCAATCTCAGACGCCGATTCTTGTGGCCGCCGACTTGCAACGCCCTAATGCTGTTGATCAATTGAAGGTGGTTGGTGAGCGAGCTGGTGTGCCGGTATTCGCACCTGAACCAGGCAACGGAACTGGTGATCCAGTTAAAGTTGCAAAAGCAGCAATTGAATTCGCAAAACAAAAACAGCACAACATGGTGATTGTTGACACTGCTGGTCGTCTTGCAATTGATGAAGACTTGATGAAGCAAGCTCGGGATATCCGCGATGCAGTCAATCCAGATGAAATCTTGTTTGTCATTGACTCGATGATTGGTCAAGATGCAGTAGCGACCGCACAAGCATTTGACGAAGGCGTTGGATTTGATGGAGTCGTGCTGACCAAGCTAGATGGCGATGCACGCGGTGGTGCTGCGCTATCAATTCGTGAAGTAACCGGCAAGCCAATTATGTTTGCAAGCGTTGGTGAAAAGCTTGATGACTTCGAGCCGTTCTATCCAGAGCGAATGGCGAATCGAATTCTTGATCTTGGTGACATGCTCACTTTGATTGAGCAAGCTAGCAAAGTTGTTGATGCAGAGCAGCAAGAAAAATTGGCCAGCAAGATTGCTTCTGGAGAAACTTTTACCCTTGAAGATTTTCTAGATCAAATGACTGCATTAAAAAATATGGGTCCGCTTGGCAAAGTGCTGGGAATGTTGCCAGGTAGCGGTCAGATGAAAAATCAAATCGAAAGTATTGATGAAAAAGAATTAGATCGCACAGCTGCAATCATCCGTTCGATGACACCAGCTGAAAGACTTGATCCAAAAATCTTGAATGCATCGCGTCGTGTTCGAATCGCAAATGGTTCGGGAACACGTGTGAATGATGTCAATATGTTGATTGACAGATTCACAATGGCTGCAAAAATGTTTAAGCAAGTCGCAAAAGGCGGAGTGCCAAACATTCCAGGTGTGCCACTTCCGCCAGGAGTTGGTGGCGGCAAGAAGTTAAAGCAACAAACGCCGGCAAACAAAAAGAAAAGCAAGAGCGGAAACCCAGCAAAGCGAGCGGCAGAAGAGTCTGGTGACTCGCTGCGCTTGCCAGGCCAATTCAAGGGCTTACTCGATAAGTAGCCAATCCTTTGAACAGGGTTAGGTTCATTGGCACAGGTAACTGTCCAAGATGCGGACTTTTGCCCAACTCCCTGCGTGCAGCCTTGGCAAGCGAATTAACTTTCGCCAATGAGTTCAACTCCACCAATTACCCCAGAATCATTTGGCCCAGCCACGGCTCTTCGATGTCGTGAATGCGGCACCGACTACGCACTTGGCGCTGCCTACTCGTGTATCGAGTGTTTTGGCCCATTAGAAGTTGCATACAACTTCGGCACTGTTACTCGCGAACAAATTGAATCTGGTCCACAAAATATGTGGCGTTACGCACCGCTGCTACCGGTCGCAAAATATGTAGCCGAAGAACCAAATTTGAATCCAGGTCTAACTAAGTTAATCAAAGCCGACAATTTGGCAAAAGCTTTAGGTATGACCGGAACTCTTTGGGTGAAAGATGATTCTGGAAATCCAACTCACTCATTTAAAGATCGAGTTGTTGCAGTTGCGCAACATGCTGCTCGCCGTCTCGGTCGCACAACACTTGCTTGTGCATCAACTGGAAACTTGGCAAATGCAGTAGCAGCTGCCGCTGCACGTGCTGGACAAAAATCTGTGGTTCTAATTCCTTCAAATCTAGAAGCAGGAAAAACCATCACCACTGCAACTTATGGTGGCACTCTGCTTGCAATCGAAGGTAACTACGATGACGTAAATCGTTTGTGTTCTGAACTTATTGGAGAAGACATCACCGATACTTGGGGATTTGTGAATGTGAATCTGCGACCTTATTACGCAGAAGGATCTAAGTCACTTGGTTTTGAAATTGCTGAACAGTTGGGTTGGCGTCTGCCACAACAAGTTGTAATTCCTGTGGCTTCTGGTTCACTCCTAACTAAAGTTGATAAAGCATGGAAAGAATTAATCTCACTTAATCTGGTTGAGGCGAGTGATTATTCGGTTTTTGGTGCTCAAGCAACTGGTTGCAATCCAGTTGCAGAAGCGTTTAGACAAGGGCATGAAGTTGTGCGCCCTGTAAAACCAAACACAATAGCAAAGTCTTTGGCAATTGGTAATCCAGCTGACGGCCCTTATGCACTTGATGCATCTCGTCGCACCCATGGTGCAATTGATGATGTTTCGGATACAGAAGTAGTTGAAGGAATCAGATTGCTTGCCGAAACTGAAGGAATTTTTGCTGAGACTGCTGGTGGCGTGACAGTTGCGGTTTTGCGTAAATTGCTCGCTACTGGACAACTAGATCCAGCAAAAGAAACTGTGTTAATTAATACTGGTGATGGCCTTAAAACTCTTGACGCAGTTGCAGATGTGGTCGGGCCTTCGGCGATTGTTAAGCCTGCATTAGAGTCCGCCGTTGCTGCACTTGATGAAATCGCAAGGAGAAAATAATGAGCGTAACTGTTCGTATTCCAACAATT
>JBEBBT010000175.1:0-9711 GCA_041158245.1 Actinomycetota bacterium
AAAAGCAGGGCGCCGAATTACTGGCCTGTTGCAGATCTCACTCGATGGGGATGAATCTCGAGGCGGGGTAGCAGTCGATAAGGCACTGCAATTAGCTGAAGTTTTTACGGCTTGTTCTAACTTAGATTTTGGTGGGGTGATGGCGGTAGCACCGTTGACAGGTGATCCAGACGAGGCATTTTCAAAACTTCAGGCCATCTCCCTTGAGATTCGAAGCAAATACCCACAGGCGCAAATGATTTCGGCAGGAATGTCTTCGGACCTTGAAATTGCGCTTAAAAATGGTGCGACACACCTTCGAATTGGCTCTGCCTTACTCGGGAATCGTGAGTGATTCGGGTAATTTTGCCCCTAATTACGCGTGCTTCCCCTGAGCGCTCAATCTGAAAGGTCAACCAAGATGTCCGCTATACGCAAAATCGGAAATTTCCTAGGTTTAACTGACGAGGATTACATCTACGAAGATGAAACCATTCAGGAAGCCCAAGCACCTGTTCGCGATCGCCGTGCAGAGCGCCAGGAACGCGCTGAACGCCGCGAACGTCGTGAAGCTCGTGCTGAAGTTGTGACTTTGCACGAAGTTGTAGAACAGCCCGTTATCGCTCGCAATGTCACCTTGGCTCCAAATTCTTTCAATGATGCACGCCAAATTGGTGAAGAGTTCCGCAGCGGCGCAACCGTCGTGGTTAACTTGCAATCACTAGACGACATCACCAAGCGCCGTCTAGTTGATTACATCTCAGGCCTAATGCACGGTCTAGATGGAAAATTCACCAAGATTGGTCTTAACGTGTTCATGCTCGCACCTAAAAACGTCGAAGTTCGCGACGAAGCTGGCATGGAAGTTAAGAACGACGGATTCTTCAACCACAGCTAATGCCAATTCTTGCAACCATAATTGATCTTTACATCTATGTACTGATCGGTCGGTTAATTCTTGATTATGTCCTGATGTTCTCGCGTAGCTTTCAGCCGCGAGGCATCATGGCCATGCTTTTTGAATTTGTATTTGCATTGACAGACCCACCTCTGAAATTCCTTCGCAGATTTATTCCGCCACTGCGACTAGGAAATGTTTCACTAGATTTGAGTTTCATTGTTTTGATTTTTGGTCTGAACATTCTGCAAGCGTTTTTACGCTAAAGAAAACCTAAGCCACTTTAAAAGTTAGCTTCAAACCAATCTCATTGTCCGCAACCGCAAACTCAAGTGCATCTGCTGATTCATTAAAGCTGGTAGCCAATACTTCGCTTGCAACAGTTTCACTATGTGCTCGCATGGCTTCGCTTAAATCAGCGTTATCTGAACTCCAGTTAATGCTGATTCGATCGCCAATTGCCAAACCGGAAGTCTTACGAGCTTCTTGAATTAAGCGAATGGCCTCGCGGGAGAGACCTAGAAGTTTCAGTTCTGGACTGACAGTGAGATCAAGTGCAACTGAAGCGCCACTTTCACTCATGACCGCCCAGCCTTCGCGAGGTGTTTCGGTGATGATTACATCTTCTTCACCAAGATCAACATCGCCAACTTCGGCTACTGAAATCTTTGCCACACCAGCACTGCGGATATCGGCGGCCAATTTAGCTGCATCAGCACTAGCTACTGCAGAAGCAACAATTTGAGTTTGCCCTCCGTAGCGCTTTCCGAGATTGCGGAAGTTTGCTTTGATACTCACATCTACAAGTTCACTGCCACCGCTCAAACTTTCAACTGACTGCACATTTAATTCCGCAGCCACTTGATCTTTAAGTTCGGCATCTAACTCGTCCCATTCGCTTGCACCAATTAATGCGCGACCAAGTGGTTGACGGGTTTTAACTTTTGCTTCCGCGCGAGCGCCACGGCCAAGTTCAACTAGGCGACGTACAAGTTCCATGTGGCCAGAAAGCTTTTCATCAATCACCGCGGCATCTACTGCAGGCCATGAAGCCAAGTGAACCGATTCTGTTTTTTCGGTTTCAATAAATAAATCTTGCCAAACTCTTTCTGCAACAAATGGTGTGAACGGGGCCATCACCAAAGTCAATGTGCGAATTGCTTCATGCAAAGTTGAAAGCGCGGAGTTATCGCCATCCCAAAAACGACGGCGAGAGCGGCGCACATACCAGTTAGAAAGGTTGTCTACGAAATCTGCAATCAATCGACCGGCACGCTGGGTATCAAAATCATTTAGCGCAGTATCAACATCGCGAGCAAGCTTGTGGGTCTCGGAAACTAGCCAACGATCTAGTAGGGGGCGAGTGTTAACTGCTGGTGCAGTGTTTGCATCGTAAGTCCAGTTTGATTCGCGCGCATAAAGAGCCTGGAAAGAAACGGTTGCCCAATAAGTTAGCAAAGTTTTGCGAACCACTTCAGCAATTGTGTTGTGACCAACTCGGCGTGACTGCCAAGGAGATCCACCTGCCAACATAAACCAGCGAACTGCATCAGCACCATGCTCATCCATCAATGGGACTGGTTCCAAGATGTTTCCAAGGTGCTTGGACATCTTGACACCGTTTTCATCCAGGATGTGACCTAAACAAACCACATTTTCATATGAGGACTTATCGAAAACTAAAGTACCGATTGCCATCAATGTGTAGAACCAGCCGCGGGTTTGGTCGATAGCTTCGCAAATGAAATCGGCTGGATAGACATCTTCGAAATTGATTGACTTGTTGTGCGGATATCCCCATTGCGCAAATGGCATTGCACCGCTGTCGTACCAGCAGTCGATTACTTCTGGAACGCGTGTGGCGGTTTCTTTACATTCTGGGCAAGCAAAAGTGATGTCGTCAACAAACGGGCGATGCGGATCTGAAGAAGACACATCCTTACCGCTCAAGGTTGAGAGTTCTGCCAAAGATCCAACGCAAGTTAGGTGATTGCTTTCGCAGCGCCAAATTGGAAGTGGTGTTCCCCAATAACGATTGCGAGAAAGGGCCCAGTCCACATTGTTGTTGAGCCAATCGCCATATCGACCCCACTGAATGGTTTCTGGATACCAATTGGTTTTAGTGTTTTCGCGAATTAACGCATCTTTGATTGCAGTTGTACGGATGTACCAAGATGGTTGGGCGTAATAAATCAAAGCAGTGTGGCAGCGCCAGCAATGCGGATAGGAGTGGGAATACGGTTCGTGTTTGAAAAGCAGCCCGCTCTTTTCCAAAATCTTCACAAGTTGTTTGTCGGCAGTCTTAAAGAAAACTCCACCAACTTCAGGAACACTGCTTTCAAATGTTCCATCAGGTAGAACTGGATTTACAACCGGCAATCCATAACCACGGCAGGTTGCTAAGTCCTCGGCACCAAATGCTGGTGCTTGATGCACAATTCCAGTTCCGTCTTCAATCGTTACGTATGAAGCGAGCAAGACTGAATTAACTGGCGCATCAGTTTCGGGAAACTCCACCCAATCAAATGGACGCGAGTAGAAAACACCTTCTAGGTCTTTACCCTTGATGGTTTCTAAAACTTCGTTGCCTTCACCAAGCACTCGATCGCGAAGTGCGTCAGCCAAAATGTAAATTGCGCCTGATTCATCTTTTGCAACTACATAATCAACATCTGGATTAACCGCAGCTGCGGTGTTTGATACCAATGTCCATGGAGTGGTGGTCCAAACCAGAAGTGAAACGCCTGGGTATTTATCAGCCAAAGGTTTTGAAGTGACTGGGAATCGCACATATACAGATGCGTCCACTACATCTTCATAACCCTGAGCAAGTTCGTGATCTGAAAGACCGGTTCCACATCGAGGGCAATATGGAGATACTCGATGATCTTGTACCAGCAAACCTTTGTTGAAAATTTGTTGCAAGCTCCACCAGACGGATTCGACGTAATCCGAATTCATTGTCCAATAGGCTTCATCGAAATCCACCCAATAAGCCATGCGCTTAGTCATGGTGGTGAATTCATCTACGTGACGTAAAACTGATTCGCGGCACTTTGCATTAAATTTTTCGACACCGTAATTTTCGATGTCACCTTTGCCGCTAAAACCTAATTCTTTTTCAACCGCAAGTTCGACTGGTAGGCCATGGCAATCCCATCCCGCTTTACGCGGAACGTGGTAACCCTTCATGGTTCGGTATCTTGGGAAAACATCCTTGAAGACTCGAGCCTCAACATGGTGAGTTCCAGGTGTGCCATTTGCGGTTGGTGGGCCTTCGTAGAAAACCCATGGCTCGCCGTTCTTGGTGGCTTCTAGAGATTTCTTGAAAATGTCCTGTTTTGCCCAAAAGTCGAGGATCTCATGTTCCATCTTTGGAAGGTCGATTCGCGACGGGACTGCGCGGTACATCTTCACTCACCTTAGGCTCAAGTAAACAGGTGCGAAGGATACCCGCCACGCTCAGGGCTAGAGCCGTCCAGCCTCACGCACAGACTTCAAGAAAGCCTGCAGTTCAGGAGTCTGTGGATCACCAATTACCTGCTCAGGGGAGCCGAGTTCGAGCATCACGCCATTGCATAGGTAACCCACTTGGTCAGCCACTCGTTTGGCAAAGCCCATCTCGTGGGTGGCCACCACCATGGTCATGCCTTCGGTTTTCAGTTCTGCGACTAAAGCCAGAACTTCAGCAACTAGGACTGGGTCGAGTGCACTAGTTACTTCGTCCAAAAGCAGGATGCGGGGGTTTGTTGCGATTGCTCGCAACACCGCAACTCGCTGTTGTTGGCCGCCAGATAGGCGGTCTGGAAACGCTGAAGCTTTATTATCTAAATCAAATCGCTTGAGCAGATCGAGCGCTTTGCTCTCGGCTTCAGCAGAGCTCACACCATGCACAACTTTTGGTGCCAAGGTGATGTTGTCGAGTACTGAAAGATGTGGAAACAGATTGAACTGCTGAAAAACAGTTCCGATTCGTTTGCGAACATCATCAGCATTAACTCCAACTGCGGTGATGTCTTTTTCATCTAACCAAATCTGTCCATCGTCGATTTGTTCAAGCAGGTTGATGCATCGCAGCAAAGTTGATTTTCCTGATCCGCTAGAACCAATCAAAACTGTGACTGAACCTTCTGCGACATGTAAGTCAATATCCGAAAGCACAAGTTCGTCGCCAAAAGATTTGCGAACTTGATTAAGTCTTAACAACTCACTCATTGGCCACCACTAATCGCACGCTCTTTTTCAATCTTGCGGGCAAGGTAATCAGTAAAGCGGGTGAGTGGAATCGTCAGCAACACAAACACCACACCAGCTACAACATAAGGAGTGAAATTAAATGTCCGGGCCGTAACAATTTGTGCCGCTTTAATTGCATCCATCGCGCCCAAGATTGAAATTAATCCAGAATCTTTCTGCAAAGAAACTAAATCATTCAAAAGCGGTGGAATCACTCGACGAATTGCCTGCGGCAAAATGACGTGACGCAAAGTTTGAATAGGTGAAAGCCCAAGTGCGCGGGCAGCCATTCGTTGGGTTGGATGCACACTTTCAATTCCAGCGCGCAAAACTTCAGCTACATACGCGCTGTATGTAAGCACCAAAGCCATGCCACCAAAAAACACAACTGAATTTGGCACACCTTGTAATCGAAGTCCTGGCACACCAAGACCAAGCAACAAGATCACAAGCAATAGCGGAAGTCCGCGAAATAAGTCGGTAAAACCAGCGGCGAAAAGTCGAACTGGATAAAGCACTGGCGATTTTGAAGTGCGGGCAAGTGCCAACAACAAACCAACCACCATGATGATGATTGAGCAAACAACTAGAACCCGCAGGTTTAGCCAAAGTCCCTTAAGAATCATCGGAATTGCTTCAACTGCATATTCGAAAGAGAAGAATGAAGTTTGAACCCGCTCCCATCCAGGAGCGGAAGTGATTGAGAAATAAACAACTAGCGCAACTGCAATTGTTGAGGCAGCCGCAACTAGTGCTGAACGACGAGCGGCTCGACGCTGTGCTGATTCCCGCTCAATTCTTTGAGCAGAAGGCACATACGCCGAGCCGTCGCGGTTTGTCATAGTAGGCGAACGCTACTTGCTACTTATTCTGTGAAGAACGGAGCGTTGGTTACGTCAGCTAGCCATTCTTGTTCGATCTGAGCAAGAGTTCCGTTGTCCTTCAAAGTCTTAACTGCCTTTGAAACACATTCGGTCAGTGGGCTGTCAAGGTTTAGAACCAAACCAAATTGCTCACCAACAGTTTCAGGTGCGAACTGTCCAACAATTACGCCGTCTTCAATTTGTACTGCAGTCATGAAGAATGCGGTTGGAAGGTCAACAACTAGACCGTCGATCAAACCACTTGCCAAAGCTTCGCGTGCAATGTCATTGCTGTTGAATGCTTGGATTTCAGTGTTCGGAACGATTACGTCTGCAATTGTGTTGTAAGAAGTTGTTCCAACTTGTGCACCTAGATTTGCATCTTTTAGTTCTGCAATGCTGGTTGCACCATCAAGCTTTGAACCCTTCAAGGTGATCAATGCTTGAGCAACGTCGTAGTAACCTTCTGAGAAATCAACAGCTTGCTTGCGTTCTTCAGTGATTGAAACTTGGTTGATGTCGAAGTCAAAAGCTTTTTCGCCTGGTGCAATTACGCTGTCAAAAGTTGCAACTGTCCACACAACGTCAGCTGCATCGAAACCAAGTTCCTTAGCAACTGCGTATGCAACAGCTGATTCGTAACCTTCACCATTTGTTGGATCGTCATCAACGAACCATGGGCCGTATGCCGGGCTGTCAGTACCGATGGTCAATTTGCCTTCAGTAATTGTTTGCAGATCTGCAGTTGCGCAACCATCAGCAGCGGTGGTGTTTTCTGCTGCAGGGGCACAACCAGTTACGAATGCAACAAATGCAACCGCAACCAATCCGGTGAGAATGCGACGAGACTTACTCATCTTTTTCCTTTCATTTGGGCCGCGATATGGCATCGGCCAGGAGGTGGGCAGAGGGTAGGCAAACCCCTTCGCAAAACTCTCGCCAGCCCACGGCTATCCCAAAATGCCAAACACTTCTTGCGAATAGGTGGCAACAAGTTCAATTTTCTTAAGTAACCTTTTGGCCATGCGCCTAAATATCAGAGTGCGGCCAGGAGTTGGCCGAACCAAAGTCGCTGGCATTGCTGGAGATCCGCCAAGGCTCGTGGTGCAAGTGGGCGAGCAGCCAGTGGATGGCAAGGCCACCGAAGCCGCACTTAAAGCAGTGGCCAAAGCATTTGGATTAAAACCCTCCGCAGTGCAATTAATTAGCGGCCATACCTCGCGAGACAAAGTAATTGAACTAATTGGTGATGATTCACTCATAAAACAGCGATACGAAGAATTACTTGCCCTGTAATCACCGCTCGGCGGTTTGTGCTTTACCTCTTGGGCTACTACCTTCCGCCCGCAATGTCAGGCCTATGGGGGCTGATATATGAAAAGAGGGCTGTAATGGCTGCAAAGAAAACTGCCAAGAAAGCGCCAGCTAAAAAAGCTGCTGCGAAAAAGGCACCAGCAAAGAAGGCTGCTGCCAAGAAAGTAGCTAAAAAGGCGACCAAGCCGGTTGCTAAGAAAGCTGCTGCAAAGAAAACTGCTAAGAAAGCAGTAAAGAAGACTTCAAAGCCAGCTGCTAAGAAAACAGCAGCAAAGAAGGTTGCAAAGAAAACCGCTAAGAAGGTTGCTAAGAAAGCAGCTCCTAAAAAAGTTGCTAAAAAAGTAGCTAAGAAGGCAGTTAAGAAAGCCGTAGCAAAAAAGAGTGCTGCGCCAGCTAAAAAAGCTGCTCCTGCCAAGGTGGTGAAGCCTGCTAGCACGACCACCAGTAGTGCGGCGCCTTCCAAAAGTGGAACCGGTAAAAGCCAACCCGTCAGTGGAAAGCCCGCTGACAAAGATCAAAAGCCTTTGGAACTCGCTGAAGATTCAGCAGTAATCACCAAACCCCGAAGTCGCAAAGCGATTTTGAGTCCGGACGAAATTCCAGACCCAATCCCACTAGCGCATCAGGGTTCGATGGATCTTGGTAAAGCGTTTTCTCAAAAGGACACCCGTCCGCAAGAGAAAGCACGCGTAGCCGAAGATGAATCCATGTGGGTTGCTGCCGAACTCAAGGCAATGCGTAAGCGATTTGATGAAGACCTCAAATTGCAAACCGAAGCTCTTGAAAAAGCACAACGAGAACTAGATAACTTAATTGCTTTATCTGATGATGGAGCTGGATTCGAAACCGCCGACACCGGCAACGCAACACTCGAACGTGAAATGCAAATTTCAAAGGTTGATGCTGCAGCTGTCCGAGTCGACGAAGTTGTCCAAGCGATTTCACGCATTGACCACAAGACCTACGGATTGTGCCTTGAATGCGGAAAGCAAATTGGAAAGCATCGGCTTCAAGACTATCCATACGCAACTCTTTGCATCGTCTGCAAAGAAGCGGCAGATCGCACTGAAGCACTGCAGTTCTAAGAGCAATTCTTAAAGGTCAGCACTCGTACTCGGGTGCTGACCTTTTCTCATAGGCTTGGACGTATGTTCTCGCGCCCAATCACTCCAATTGCGCTGATTGCTCTCGTGGTCGTAACCCTCGATCGGTTGACCAAAATCTGGGCTGAGAACTCACTCACACTCGGGGTCAGCAAACCGGTTATTGGCGAACTCTTGCAGTTTCATCTCGTCTACAACCCAGGTGCCGCATTCAGCATTTTCACAAACGCAACCTGGGTCTTCACAATCTTTTCAGCAACTATTGCCATCTACATTCTTTACAAAGCAAAAGACATCAAATCTAAGTTGTGGCAAGTTGGAGCTGGCGGAATTCTCGGTGGCGCGATCGGAAATTTAATCGACCGCTTTATCAACGCACCT
The DNA here is from genome assembly GCA_041158245.1 of Actinomycetota bacterium. Classification (GTDB taxonomy): domain Bacteria; phylum Actinomycetota; class Actinomycetes; order S36-B12; family UBA5976; genus JAFMIT01. The sequence continues at coordinate 8,775 of JBEBBT010000175.1, forward strand.
GGCTTTCCAAACGGTCATGTCACCGACTTCTTAAAACTTCCAAACTGGCCCGTGTTCAACATCGCTGACTCATCGGTTTTCATATCGGCAATTTTCTTAGTAATCGTTTCGATGCGCGGCATTAATTTTGATGGAAGCAAAGATGTCTGAACATAGATCACTTCATGTGCCAGAAGGTCTTGCTGGCGAACGTATTGATGCGGCCATGGCACGCATGCTCGGTTTGTCTCGTACCAAAGCAGCCGACCTAATCGACAATGGCCATGTAACTTTGAATGACAAAATTGCAAAACCATCAGACAAAGTGCATGGTGAAGATTTCCTTGAAGTGCATTTCCCTGATGAAGTTGATCAACTTGAAGTTAAAGCTGAAGTGGTTGATGGACTAAAAGTTCTTTATGACGACAGCGAAATTGTGGTCATCGAAAAACCTGCTGGAATTGCAGTTCACCCATCTCAAGGGTGGGATGGACCAACAGTTGTTGGCGGACTTGCAGGCCTTGGCTACCGAATTGCAACTAGCGGCGCACCTGAACGACAGGGGATTGTTCAGCGCCTTGATGTTGGAACCAGTGGTGTCATGGTCATCACCAAAAGCGAACATGCCTACTCACATCTAAAACAACAATTTCGAGACCGCACACCAATCAAGACTTATCACGCAGTTGTGCACGGCCGACTCGATCCACTAACCGGAACAATCGATGCGCCAATTGGTCGCCATCCACATCACGACTTCAAATTCGCGGTGATGGCAGGAGGCAGAGATTCGGTTACGCATTACGAAACTCTTGAAGCTTTCGCGCACGCATCATTGGTCGAAGTGCATCTCGAAACTGGCCGCACTCACCAGATCCGCGTTCATATGTCTGCTCTTCGCCATCCATGCGTTGGCGATGAAATGTATGGCGCCGACCCAACCCTTTCGAAAAAACTA
>JBEBBT010000176.1:0-3172 GCA_041158245.1 Actinomycetota bacterium
ATTGCACTTGCATCTTCGCTGGATCAAGTTGGTCCATGCGCAAGAACTGTTCTAGATACAGCACTCCTACACAAAGCAATTGCTGGACACGATCCGCATGATTCAACCTCAATTAATCAACCTGTTCCAGATGTAGTTGCTGCAGCATTAAAAGCAGACGTAAAAGGTGTAAAAATCGGATTGGTGAAACAACTTGGTGGCGAGGGCTATCAAGCTGGCGTTCAACAACGCTTCAAAGAAGCTGTAGACATCCTTACTGCGCTTGGTGCAGAAGTGCATGAAGTTTCTTGTCCATCATTTGAATATGCACTTGGTGCCTATTACTTGATTTTGCCTTCAGAATGTTCTTCAAATCTCGCAAAATTTGATGGCATGCGATACGGATTGCGCGTTGGGGACAATGCTGAGAACGCAGTAGAACAAGTTATGTCATTGACTCGGGAATCTGGTTTTGGACCAGAAGTGAAACGTCGCATCATGCTTGGAACGTATGCACTATCTAGCGGTTATTACGACGCATACTATGGATCAGCGCAAAAAGTGCGCACATTAATTTCTCGTGACTTTGCGGCTGCTTTTGAAAAAGTTGATGTCTTGATTTCACCAACAGCTCCAACAACAGCATTCAAGATTGGTGACAAAATTGATGATCCACTCGCAATGTATTTGAACGACGTTGCAACCATCCCGGTGAACTTGGCAGGAAATGCTGCAATGTCATTGCCAATTGGATTAGCACCAGAAGATGGCCTGCCTGTTGGAATGCAGATCATGGCTCCTGTAATGGGTGACGATCGTTTGTATAACGTTGGTGGAGCTCTTGAAGCTGCACTTATAGATAAATGGGGACATCTTTTGATTGAGGAGGTGCAAGCGCTATGAGTTCAAAAGTTGAAGAAGTAGTTGAATATGAAGATGCGATTGCAAACTTTGACCCAGTTATGGGATTAGAAGTTCACGTTGAACTGAATACGAATTCAAAAATGTTCTGCGCTTGCCCAACAGATTTCGGTGGAGAGCCAAACACACATGTTTGCCCAGTTTGCTTAGGTTTACCTGGTGCGCTGCCAGTGGTTAATGGAAAAGCTGTCGAGTCAGCCATTCGAATTGGCTTAGCTCTGAACTGTGAGATTGCGCAATGGTGCCGTTTTGCGCGGAAAAACTATTTCTATCCTGACATGCCAAAGAACTTCCAAACATCCCAATACGACGAACCAATTTGCTTTAACGGTTATCTTGACGTTGATGTTGAAACAGACGAAGGTATGAAAAAGTTCCGAGTAGAAATTGAACGCGCGCACATGGAAGAAGACACCGGCAAGGCAACGCATCAAGGCGGCCTAACTGGACGTATCCATGGCGCTGACTACTCGCTTCTAGATTACAACCGAGCTGGTATTCCACTAATTGAAATCGTTACTAAGCCAATTGTTGGTGCAGGGAAATATGCACCCGAAGTTGCACGCGCTTATGTAAGTGCATTGCGAGATTTGCTTCGCGCATTGGGTGTGAGTGACGTTCGAATGGATCAAGGTTCGTTGCGATGCGATGCAAACTTGTCATTGCGAAAGACTTCAACAGATAAGTTCGGAACTCGCACAGAGACAAAAAATGTGAACTCTTTGCGTTCAATTGAACGAGCAGTTCGATACGAAATTACTCGACAAGCTGCAGCAATCGAAGCCGGCAAATCAATCATTCAAGAGACTCGACACTGGCACGAAGACACAGGTGTAACAACATCTGGGCGAGTGAAAGAAGAAGCCGAGGATTATCGCTATTTCCCAGAACCAGATTTGGTTCCAATTGCGCCAAGTAGAGAATGGGTTGAAGAGCTTCGGAAAACACTTCCTGAAAATCCAACTGTTCGAAAGAATAGATTGCAGCAGGAGTGGGGAATTTCAGACCACGACATGGCTTCGGTTATTAATGCAGGGGCGCTGGATTTGGTTGTAGCCACTATTGAAGCAGGCGTTGAACACACTGCTGCGAGAAAGTGGTGGTTAGGCGAATTAGCAAGGTTGAGTAATGAAAAATCAATTGAACTAATTGATCTACCAATTACTCCCGCTCAGCTATCGCAAGTTGAGAAATTGATTGCGTCCGGAAAACTAAACGACAAATTAGCTCGTGTTGTAATCGAAGCAATAATCAATAGAGAAGGTGAAATAGAAGAGATCATTGAACAACGCGGCCTCGCTGTTGTCTCAGATGATTCCGCGCTCCTGTCTGCTATAGATGAAGCCCTAGCCGCCTCACCAGATATTGCCGCCAAAATCCAAGAAGGAAAACTTCAGGCAGCCGGTGCAATTGTCGGTGCAGTAATGAAAGCCACAAAAGGGCAGGCAGATGCAGCGAAGGTCCGCGCACTTCTTTTCGAAAAACTTGGTGTTAAGGAAGAAGAAGCCTAAGCACTATCAATATAAGGATGGGTCGGATCTTTATGCTCCAACCCCTCTGGTGTGATCCACAAAACAGTCCCATCCGGCATCAGTTGGTACGACCAATCTAAATGAGTTTTCAAGTTGTGATGTCTTCTGCAAAGTGCAACTAGATTGCTTTCAGAAGTAACTCCGCCCTCTTCCCAGGAAGTGGTGTGGTCTAGATCTGTTTTTTCAGCTGATCTTGTGCAACCGGGAGCTCTGCACATCACATCACGTGCACGAACTTTGTGATCTAAAGCTGATGGCGGCCGGTATGTGGTTCGACCATAATCAATCAATTTTCCAGTTGCTTTTTCAACAACCAATCGACGCAAACGGCTGGTCTCTGCTAATTCACGAATTTTGCCGACGCTAACTATCTCACCGCTTGATTTCAAAACCCCTGGTTCTTCATTCAAACCCAACAAAGTTTCTAGGGCGACGACTACTTGAACTTCTGTTCCTACAGAACTGGATTCGACTCCACCACAAATCAATGCGACAAATGCGTCAGCCAATTTTTGATACTCGGAAAAATCACCTGTCAGTTCGTTCGCCGCACTTTGAATTGCAGCCCAAACACGTTCAGCATCGACACTTGGTAAGTAAGCGCTCAGCCAAGCCATTCCTTCATTTACGTGAGTTAATTTCACAGTTCGGTTTCGGCAAGCTCTTTCAAATGCCGCTTCAAACTCTTCTGGAGCAAGAGAAGCCACAGCTCTTCTAACAGTTCGTCTAAATTCGACTCC
>JBEBBT010000177.1:0-3797 GCA_041158245.1 Actinomycetota bacterium
ATGTATTCAATGCCGATTGTGCGGCAGTATGCATCGCGCAATACGCCAAGCACACCGCGCAGTTTCATGAAAGTGCGACCAGCGAAACCGTCAACCGCAAATTCGCGATCCAAATCCCACAAGGTCAAGCCGTGTGACGAAACATCAAGGTCTTGGTGATTGCGTTGTTTGTATTCAAGTGGGTCAACATCGGCCATCAAGTGACCGCGTACACGGTAGGCATGAATCAACGCATGAACGCGAGTGGTCTTATCTACTTCGCTGTCATGAGTTTGAATGATGTCGCGTGCCCAGCGAATTGGTTCGTAAGGGATGCGAAGTGAGCGGAAAATTTCTCCGTAGAAATCGTTTTCGCCCAGCAAGTATTGGTGAACACGAGCTAGGAAATCACCAGACATCGCACCTTGAATAATGCGATGGTCGTAGGTGCTAGTCATTGTGATGACTTTAGAAATACCTTGGTTTGCAAGTACTTCTTCAGATGCGCCTTGGAATTCGGCAGGGTAATCAAGCGCACCAACACCAACGATTAAACCTTGGCCTTCCATCAAACGTGGAACGGAATGAACAGTTCCAATGGTGCCTGGGTTGGTCAAAGAAATTGTGGTGCCTTGGAAATCTGAAACTTCAAGTTTGTTGTTGCGCGCTTTGCGAACCACGTCTTCGTATGTCAACCAGAAAGTATGGAAGTCCATCTGTTCAGAGTTCTTGATGTTTGGCACAAGCAGTTGACGAGTTCCATCAGGCTTTGCCATATCAATTGCAAGGCCAAGGTTTACTGCTCTGTTTTGCACAACAGCTGGTTTGCCATCAACTTCGGTGTAACCGAAATTCATTTCAGGAATATCGCGAAGTGCCTGCACAATTGCATAACCAATTATGTGGGTGAAAGAAACTTTTCCACCACGACCGCGTGCAAGATGATTGTTGATTACAGTGCGGTTGTCCACCATTAGTTTTGCTGGAATTGCACGAACGCTGGTTGCGGTTGGAATGCTCAAAGAGCTTTCCATGTTGGTTACAACGCGTGCACTTGCACCTTTGAGCGGAACAATTTCGGCAGGTTCAGTAGTTGGCGTGATTTCAACATGCGGGCGAAGATCGCGAACCGCAGATGGTGCTGGAGTTGGTGCAACAGTTTGTGGAACCGCAATGTGTGGTTGGCCGGCCGGAACTTCTTGAGCTGGCGGCATGATGGTTGTGGTCGGTGGTGCGGTTATGAAAGTAACTTTTGGTTCAACACTTGATGTTGAGACTGGAGTTTCACTTGGGGTGTAGTCGTTGAAGAAATCCCACCAGGCCTGATCGACACTGTTTTTGTCCGCCTTGAACTTCTCGTAAAGCTCATCAACGAGCCATTGATTTGCGCCGAATCGGCTGGGCTTTGGGGTCTGCTCTGACACTTCGAGCCTTTCGTGGAAGTTCTCTTGTTTAGTGGGTCGATTTCAAAAGGCAAGGGTAGTCCGTTTTGAGAGCGAGTTGGCCTTCGAGTCCGTAGGCTGAACAGACTCAGGATGCGCAAAAGCCCAACCTGCTAAATGGTTCACCCATGGTTTTTGCACTTATCACTGGCGGTAGCCGAGGAATCGGCTTTGCCGCAGCCCAACTGCTTGGGGCAAAGGGCTTTGAAATTGGTGTGGTTGGGCAGAGTGCCCAAAGTGCCGAACGAGCCGCGGAGCTACTTCGCGCCCAAGGCATAACCGCACTTCCATACGGATGCGATGTCGCGGACTTTGACCAAGTGGCAAAGATGGTCGAACACTTTGAAGCGACTAAACCAATTGCTGTACTTATTAATAGTGCCGGGGTGATGAGCGATCGCATGGCAAAAACGGTTTTGACTTCAAAAGATGAATGGCATCGTGTGATGTCAATCAATCTTGATGGAACTTTCAACACTTGCAATTTGGTTGGCAAGAAAATGTTGGAGCGCAGAAGTGGCCGCATCATCAACGTCTCTGCATGTCTTGGTCGAATGAGTGGACCTGGAACTTCTGGCGGACTTGCTCCTTACCGAATTTCAAAAGCTGGTGTTAATGCGTTAACAAAAAACATGGCAGCTGAAATGTCAGATGGAAAGCGCGGTGTTTTTATTGATGCAATGTGTCCTAATCACACTCGCACTGACATGGGTGGGCCAGATGCACCTAGATCTGCCGAAGAAGCAGCGGACACAATTGTTTGGCTTGCAACTCGCGAATTGACTGATGCAAACAATGCACCAGTTGTAACCGGAAAATTTTGGGAAGACCGCGAAATTATTCCTTGGTGATTAAGACACGTCTTTTCGCGAAGTGGTGAAGGTAGCAATGACACCGAATGTAACTGCATAAGCAAACAGCAGTAAACCACCTGGAACTGGTTCGAGATATTTAGCTCCATCGAGTGCCCGTGCTTGGAGCATAGAACTAGCTGCACCTGCCGGCATCCACTTACCAAAGTTTGGCAAAAGCGCAATAAAAATTGCTTCAATAAGCATTACCCAAACGAGTGAAATCAGAATTGCCGCAATTTGATTTTTGATTAATGCACCTAATGCGACACCCAAAATTGAGTACAGTACAAAAGCAACTACGGTGCCAATAGAAACGTTGATTATGTCTTGATTTGGAATAACGAAGTGAGGTCGACTGATAACTAGCCAGATGGCAAGCGGTAAGCCAATCGCAAGATTTACTACAGCGAAAATTGCGCCCCAAACAGCATGCGACACAAACTTTGCGACTAACACTCTTCCGCGATGTGGCGACGACAGATATGTGAAATTTATGGTTTTGTGGCGCGTCTCAGAAGTGAAACCGATAATTCCAAAAATCAATACAATTACATAGGCACTTCCTAAAGATGAATAAACCATACGCACCGACATCTCAACCGTTAACGGGGGAAGTGTTTGGCCCGTGCCATTATCAAATCCAGCCAAAAGCGCATACATAGTTACATAAGTAATTGTTAAAGCAATAGAGCTTGCAAGTAGTACGTAGGTCATGCGAGTTGAACTAATTTTCTTGAACTCAGCGCGAATTAGATTCATCATTTTGCATCACCAGTTAGTTTCAAGAAAACATCTTCGAGATCAGTTCGATGGTCATACAAACTGTGAAGTTCAATTCCATTTGCGATCGCTAGGCGACCAACTTCACTCGCTTTCAGTCCAACTACATGAAGTGTGTGTGAGTTTTGCGTCTCAACGGAAGTGGGAATATGACCTTCAAATCCAGACCGCAAAATTTCAGCAAACTTTTCACTTTGTGGTGATTGAACTTCAACGAAACTAGATGTCGATTCGACCAACTCTTCCAATGAACAAGCTTTGACAAGTTTGCCGTGCGAAATAATTACTACGTCATCAACGGTTTGTTGAACTTCAGACAGCACATGTGAAGAAATCAAAACTGTTCCACCTTGGCTTGCGTGATACTGCAAAAAGGTTCGCATCCATGCAATACCTTCTGGATCTAAACCATTCGCAGGTTCATCGAGCACCAAGATTTCTGGATTCCCAATCAATGCAGCGGCAAGACCCAACCTTTGTTTCATACCGAGTGAATAAGTTTGAACTCGATCATTTTTTGCCTGAGACATTCCAACTTGCTCAATTGCGCGATCAACGTTTTTCAAATCAAGACCGACCGAAGTTGCAATCACAGCTAGGTTGTCGAACCCAGTCCGCCCTGGATGAAAACTCGGTTCAAGGCAAACTCCAACAATGCTGATCGGGTTAACAAGGTCGCTGTATTTCTGTCCGCGGATTAATGCAGTGCCAGAAGTTGGAGCCATTAGTTGAGTTAAGCATC